>NZ_JBFRGC010000006.1:0-300103 GCF_052115145.1 Paenibacillus sp. 2TAB26 | reverse complement strand
GAACAGACCGTTCGAGACTACATCACTTACTATAACGCAATTCGTATTCAAACGAAACTAAAGAACCAGTCGCCGATTGATTACAGGCGACTGGCCGTTTAAACTTGAAGGTGTTTTGATCCCTGTCTCACAAATGGGGGTCAGTCCCCGTTGACTACCGACTTTTTGTTGTCATATAAGCACTAGTATTTAGATACTGAATAATTGGTTAGAAATATAATAATAACTACAACGATTATAGATCCGAAAGCAAGCTTCCATTTCAAGTTCTTCTTAAATTTCGGATTTGAAGAATCCTTATACTCTTTTCTTAGCCTTATAAGCGATAGAATTACTGTTATAATACCCAAAGCCATCATTGAATATGGTACTATTAACTCTTTCATCTTATCACCGCATTCCTCTTATTGAGGTTCAATATTAAATACATAGACCCAAGTCATTCCAAAATAAATACCTGTGCTGTGGCTATTATTCGCATAAATCCGAGCAGATACTAATCCCCAGTATGCAGCGGCAATTCCAGGAGGTACTGCTGCAACTCCACCAAAAATGCCTGCTATAACCGCTGCACCTGCACTTATTGATGCTGCTCCTGCTAAGTCAGCAGCCAGTCCGTTTGCATTACAACTATCTAATAATCTACTGTATCCCCACCAATGATATTCTGTTGGCTTTGTTACTCCATCACATGAAGATTTATTAAGTTGGATATTTAAGTCTAGCTGATCTTTTATGTTGCTCTTAATAGTAAGGTCAGGAAAAGCAATAAGTTTATTTTCAGCTATTAGTTTATTCAACTCATTGAAATAATTTTGTTGGCCTTCTAATAACTCTTTTTGAATATTATCCCTCACAGCTAGAAGATAATCAAGTTCAAAAAATCCTTTTTTATTAACTGAGATATATTTTTCCAAACCCATAATGTCAGAAGTTGTGAATCCAATTTCCCGTTCAATAGAGATGCTTTCAACATCTTGGCCAAACACTGTTGGAACAGCAGAAAATAATAACATTAATGTAAGAATTATTATTAATATCTTTTTCACGAATATTACCCTCCATTTTTGGTTAATCTTTACTATAAAAAACATACAAATCAATGAAATAAACCAAAAGAAAATAACCCTTTCTACAGCTAATTAAATTAAAAAACTATTGTCTTAACAAAAAGCTATATAGAGTTTATGTTTATCCCCCCTTATAAACTTTCAATATCCTTTCCTTCATTTGAAATCTTCATCCCTTTCTCCCAATACAATCATTACACGTTTTTACATATTTTTCACCGAAAATATATTTAGTATATTCCGAAAAGCCGCATGCGGGACGCAAAAATGAGATTATCATTTACCATTTTTAACTCATATAACTAAAATTTTATTTATATAAAATTAAATATAGGAAAATAAATAAACATTTATTATGTAAGTTGACTCCAATTAAATATTTTAAAAGTGGTTTATTATATTAAGTATTATCTCGGATCATAAAAAATACATCGCCCAAGGTATACAGCCTACATTGTAATGTAAATCCAATTCACATACTGTTATGCGACTACTTTCGGCACTTGCTTCACACCTATAGCAACCTGATTGCTATGTTCTGAACTCAAATCACTCCAGCTACTTATCCCCCCACCAACTGGACTGACTCCGAGGATATACAAACGCCCTTATGAAACGACCTCCCTTGACTACTTTTGGGGGCCAATCATGAGCAATAAGCCCGTAGACGAGGGGCTTATGGAATAATACGTTCAGACTAGCGACGATCTTAGGCACATCGAGTCGTATACAGACCATAATCGAGAGTTAAGAGCTTGCTTTCAACACGTTGTCCGTGCTGTCTTCATCAGCATTTTTTTCTGCTGACCATTGTAGACTGTCATTTTTGTTGGTATACTATTGAAAAATAATTCCATTTTGAGTAATTCAAGGGCTATGCTTTTCTGGCAATGCTAGAGACAACCCCGCTACCTGTAGCGGGGTTATTTTGTTTTCCAAATGAAATGGAGGATGCACAATGACTGGAAACGAAGAAACGAGAATGATTTTAACGAAAGAGGATTTAATTACACAATTCAAAAACTGCGGAGTAACCGAAGGGCAAACCATATTCGTACATACTTCATTAAAAAGTATGGGCTTTGTTGTAGGCGGAGCTGAAACGTTAATAAGGTCACTTCTTGAAATCGTAGGAGAAGAAGGAACATTGATGATGCCATCTCAGACATGGAAAAATCTTGATCCCTCTACTGGAGTTCATTGGAATGAACCAATGGAATGGTGGCCTATTATTCGTGAAAACTGGCCTGCATATGACAAAGAAATAACACCTGCCATTGGCATGGGTGTCGTGGCTGAAATGTTTAGACAGTGGCCAGGGGCAAAAAGGTCCGATCACCCGGCAAGGTCGATAGCAGCAGTAGGGAAACACGCGGAATATATTACAGAAAAACATGATTTAAGTAATATTTTTGGCAGCGACTCCCCTGTAGATAAACTGTATAAATTAGATGGACATGTACTATTACTTGGTGTTGGCTATGAAAAAAATACATCCCTGCATTTAGCGGAAACGAGAGCAAATTTTTCTTCCAAAAGATTTGCAGATGAGAGCAGTGCAGTCATGATTGATGGCAAGAGAACGTGGGTTACTTATTCTACTCAAGCAGTCGACGACGAAGATTTTAGTAGATTAGGAAACGAATATGATCAACAAAAAAATATCAAAATTCATAAAGTAGGAAATGCTGATGTACGATTTATGGAATTAAGACCCCTGATCGACTGGACCGTTCCTTGGATGGAGAAGAATAGAGAGTGACGGCTCGCCCTCGCTATTCGCGCTAGCCTACAAAAAGGTACCCCTACGCTAAACATTCTTTTAAAAATGTCCACTGTATGGGTACCCTTTTTTAAATGCCAGCTGAGCTTCCCGAGATAAGCTTTCAGGGATATGGATCAAAATAAGATAAGCCCAAATCAGCTTTTTTAATTCTTTGCATCAATCAAGGTAAACCAGTTGGGATCACCATTATATGTTCCATTAACCTGATATACAGGCCGATAAAAGTCTTTTGAATCATACATATAGATTAGTTCTATTCCTTTTATTTCTAGATGGTCACCCTTTTTTATTTCAAGCTGATCCTTTGTTAATAAAGCATTTCTTTGCAGCTGCTGAAATTCCCCATCCTCTATGCGTTTATATACTTCGGCTGGAGATAATAGATCCATCGTCCRCACAAACTGATTGTGCTTAATTCCGCTATTGATCGCGTAGATGCTGCCATCCTCTTTTAGGCCAATGGAGAAATCGCCTGTCCAATAATCCTCGTTCATTCCGGGGATCTGCGAGAGTGACCATGCATACTCACCGTCATCTACTCCTCGTAATTCAGCCTTCTCGCTAGGCAAGCCCAAATCATCCGCAATCGTTTTCGCCTTCTCTAACATAGAATCCGGATCAATTAGCGAGGCTTGCGCTGGGATGTAATCATTTTCGGTTAACGACCAGTTACCCTCTTCGGATTGAAATAACGTGAAGTGTGCGCCGCTATTACTAGTTAACACAATTTCACGATCACTTCCCCACTTCTTGACGCTTAACTCGGTCAATGATAGTTTTTGCCGCAGCAGCGCTGCGATTTCATCATTATTCACGACTCTTTTGTATACCGCAGCAGCATTTGGTTCTGGGCTTAACGTGAGTGAAGCGCTAAGCTCAACGCCTTTCATATTCCATTTGTGATACGAATTAATGGCTAGTTGACCAAACTCCTGCTGATTGTAGACGATACTCATTGCACAAAACATCAAACCGATTGCTATGGGGATGGACAGATTGCCCAGCAGGCTCTTGATCTTAACTTTTTTGTGCTCAATGACAGAAGCAGCAAGTCTATACAACTGGTAGCCCATAATGCCGCCAAGTGTATTGTTAATAAGATCATCAACCTCAAATAGACCTGCGCCAGTAAGCGTCTGATACGTTTCGATAGCTAATGTTGCACATATAACAACAAGAAGAAGCCGTTTGAACGCTCTAAACTTGTAACTCAAACAAGGCAGCAAAATCCCCAATGGCACAAACATTAAAATGTTAAAAATACCGTTTTGAAATTCTCTTAGCGAGTATTTTTGCCATGCTTCGATATAACCACCGAAAGGATACAGGTTCATTTCCAAGAAATGTGACGTACCTCGGCCGATAACGGTCAACTGGAGAACAAAAACAATATAACCGATGAAAAGCGCACCTAGGATAAGCTTACTCATAGGCAGCCAGGGCTCTTCCTCTCGCCTTCTTTTGCGATAATAAAATGTATAATAACCTGCGATTAGCAGCAGCTCGATTCCAACTACAATGACCACTGGCAATCCCAGAAAGCGTAAGTAATTGAACATATCTGTAATGCTCACAATATTCCTCCTCATACCGAACACAAAATTGTACTGTCTTATTCTCATGTGGTTTTTCATTATAACACGGCACTATAAATCATCTTTTGCTAATTCCTTAAAAAACCTTTAATAATATTTAAGGTTTATAATTTAGAGGATCTGTCCTCGACAGGGCTTTATTGAAAAATATAGCGATGGGCTTTCGAACGCAAAAATACATCACCCAAGGCACGCGGCCTACATGGTGATGTATTCAAATCATTCATACTATTTTAGACTCTCAACAGCATTAACACTTCGTTTGAAAATTCGCTTTTCCTTCCAAGGTTGCTTGCAAAAATTTTTTCGACTTTTTTAATCGCTTCTGAATATCTTCAATTTCTTTAATTTTTTGTTCAACAATTTTTTTCTTTACCTCGTATGATAAATTGAGTTCTTGATTTACTAGTAAACTCAACTCTTCTACCGAAAATCCTACGGATAAAAGTGCCTTCACATCTTCTAGAAATTCAACAATTTCCTCAGTATAAATACGATAATTATTTGCATCTCTTTTAACAAATGTGTCCGGAATTAGGTTTTTACGTTCATAGAATCTCAAGGTTGATATAGGCAGATCCGTTAATTTTGAAACATCATTTATTTTCATCATATGGCCTCGCTTTATTTATTTGCTATAAACCTTGGTTTATAGTTCATAATGCAATTATGATAACGAACGACATACACAATGTCAAAAAGTCTTATGTTATCAAAAGGAGAGATTCTATGTTTAACCACATTCAAAATAACAATTTCACCAGTATAGTTACAGGAAGACGTTCTGTGCGTAATTATGATGAGAACATTAAAATATCAAAAGAAGAGATAAGTGAAATGATTTCGGAAGCCAGTCTGGCTCCGTCCTCTGCTAATATGCAGCCTTGGCGTGTAATTGTGGTTGATACTCCGGAAGGAAAAGAGAAACTAAGACCCCTTGTACGTTTCAATACATTACAAAACGATACTTCATCTGCCATGTTATTAATTTTTGGTGATACCCAAAGCTATTTATATGTTGAAGAAATTTATAATACTGCCGTGGAACAAGGTAAAATGCCAGCTGAAGTACGGGATAGTCAACTCGCAACCATTCTATCGATGTATCCAACTCTACCAAAGGAAATGAAAGTAGAAGTTGCAAAGGTCGATAGCAGCCTCTTTGCCATGCAGTTAATGTTAGTAGCTCGTGCACATGGGTATGATACGAATCCAATGGCAGGATTTGAAGTTGACCAAGTAGCTAGAGCATTTGATTTAGATGAAGAGCGCTTTGTTCCGGTCATGATTATTTCAATAGGAAAAGCAAAGGAAGCAGGACATGAATCCGTTCGATTAAGTTCTGACAAGATTACATTTTGGAGATAATCATTATTCAAAATAAAACTTAAAATAAGCAAAATCGCTTATAAACAGGAAACAATAGTTAAGGGTTCACCTTAACATCTATAAAGCAAAATGAAGGACACCCTGATTGGGTATCCTTCATTGTAGCGACAAAAACTAAACACGACATTTCTATTAAGCAAATCTCCCAATCAGGCTGTCTTAATACAGCAAACCCCACTGGAAATTAAGCCATCCCGAATACGGTTTACCACTTCATCACTCCCATGAATTGGCACAAGAAAACATATTCTCATAGACTAGTTCGTACTAGTAAAAAGCACTAGATCCATGTATCGGCTGCTATTAAGTCGGGCTCCATATCGCCAGTGTTTATAACGCTTTTAGGCTCCACCAGCATGATATGGCATTCCTTTTCGGCGGAAGGCTTCATCTCTATTCCCCTAGGGACAATAAACATTTCACCCTTGGAAATTATCACTTGACCATCACGAAAATCAAGGATCATCTCCCCTTCAAGTGCGATAAATACCTTATCGGTATCTTCATGAACGTGCCATTCATAATCCCCAGCAATCTTAATAAGCTTAAATTGATAGTCATTCATTTCACCAATGACTTTCAGAGACCAATAGTCATTGAATTTAGTTAGCTTATCATTCAGATTAATAGCTTGATAATGGATATTAACCCCTCCCTTTTTCAAATTTCCAATATACCCTTATAGTGAACAGACACTCGGATGTAATAAAGCGCTTATTTCCGTTTCCATTATTATAGTAAAGTCATATTTTGATTTGAATGGATGCTTATTGAAACTAGAATGGATTATTAATGAACTTTTCTCGATATTCAGTAGGAGCAATACCAAATTGCTTTTTGAACACTCTACTAAAATAAAAGGGGTCAGCAAATCCAACAGTTTCTGCAATTTGTTGTACAGGTGCATCACTTTTAAATAACATTTCTTGCGCCATGTTTATACGATATTTTAATAAATATTGTGCAGGCCCCATACCTGCATGCCTTCTAAACACGTAAGAAAGTCGATTGCGATTAACGTTATTTTGTTCTGCAAGCGATGCTATTGTAAGGCTTTGATAATAGTATTCTTGAATATAATTAGATACCCGTTCGAATAAAGTATGTGATTCACAGCTATTTTGCCTATTATCAACACATAATAAGGCTTCATTCAGCACATCGCGAAACAGCATCTCGGTCTGAAACTTTGAAATGCCTCCACGCTGATTATAAACACGCCAAAGACGCATAATTAATTCAATTAGACGAGGGGACTGCCCTGTTAATAATTCAAAATGCTGATGCGAAAAGCTTGACTCTTCTAGTTCCGAGTTACATATCCGGTATAAAACTAAGATATATTCCCAGTCCGTTTCACCAAACACTTTTTGGTCTAGTCTCATTTTTGCAGCCCCATGTACAACTTTTCCTGGCGAAAAGATATAAGGCGTGTCATTAAATTGAAATTGTATTTTTCCTGTAAGAGGAAACACAAATCCAGGAAAAGAATCTGTATAGTCAGCGTGAGGCACGCCTGGGTTTCTCGCATATCGATATACTCCTTGTACTTGAAAAGGAGTGTGTGCCAGATGTTCTGCTAACCGATCAACGTCGATTTTCACTATGCTTACCTCATTTCAATGGTAATTGACCGTTAATCTTGACCGATCGTTGTATATCCAGTGTCCGTTGGAATATAGAAAGGTGAGCATGAGGGCTCTCATCTATTTTCACGTTATTGATAACAATTATCATTTACAATCTGCCGTTAGTCAAATTACTGCTGACAGCCTAAGTAACAAGACATCATATTCTCTACTAAGAGTTTATAGTTTATGAGCATGTACTCTGTTAAGAGCATTTCATGAGCATATTCCAATTTTTTCGTCGGCTTTGTATTGATTCCAAGCACAAAAAAATACATAGCCTGAGCATTAAGCCCACATGGCCATGTATTTAAATCATTCATACTGTTATGCCTCTCAGCAATTACTCGTCGCTGGCTAGGCGCGCATATGTCAAAAAAGACACCCCAACAGTGCCTTTTCCTCCTTCTATTCGTATGCAAAGCCAACACTTGAAAGGCGATGCATATTCGCTGTATTAAGAATTAGTTCGTGGTTGAGGTTAGTTCCTTGTTCGACGTCCGGCCAAGCAGATTTAGAAATTCCCGCATAAATCCAGGGAGATCAGGCCATGCGTGACCCGATACTAAATTTCCGTCTACATGCAGTGTCTCACTTGCATATTCTGCGCCGAGTGATTCGACTTCTAGCTTGCACGCATTGTATGCCGTTAACGTTCTGCCTTTGAAGTAGGAACGATCGGGCAGTGCCAAGAATACCTGAGCACCGTGACAAATCGCGCCTACAGGCTTGTCTGCATCCAGAAAGTGCTGGACAATTCGCGGAAGATCTTGATCGTTGCGGATGAACTCGGGAGCGCGTCCGCCTGGGATGATCAAGGCATCGTAGTCAGCAGGCTCCACGTCCGCAAAGGCTATATCAGACGGCAGCAGATGAGCTGGCTTCTCCGAATAAGTATCCCATCCCTCGATGAAGTCGTGGCATACCGTATTCAATGTCTTCTTTCTCGGCGAAGCGATCACAGCCTCGTAGCCCTCTTCCTTCAACCGATAGAATGGATAATAAACCTCCAGAACCTCTGCACCGTCGCCCGTTAGAATAAGCACGCGTTTGGACATTTTACCCTCTCCCAACTGTAAATTTATGTAACACCTTTTTCTATTATGGGGATAATCTGCAAGCGCCGTCAATGGTCCTTAAGAACGGGAGGTAGATGTCAAATTACGCAAAAACACGTCGTACCAGCAGGTAAGCTGCAGATACGACGTGTTTTTAATAGTTGAAACCTAATAGGATGAGTTAAGGCTTCACTACAGATACGAGAAACTCGTTTTTACCGGAAATAAGTGTAACTTCTGAAGACAAATCCAAATCCTTCACATAGACGGATTCACCGATATTCATACCGCTGATATCATATTCTATCACCGACGGCAAATGCCTTGGCAATGCTTCTACCTCAATAAACTCGGACTGAAGTTGTACAATCCCGCCCTGCTTCAATCCGATTGGCTTGCCTATGAATTTTACCGGAATCTTTGTGCATACGATTTCGTTATTCTGCACTTGCTGGAAATCAACATGAATCAAGTCACGCGTTACCGGATCTCGCTGGAGATCYTCAAGCAATACGGACACCGAATCTTTCCCGTCAAGCTGTATATCGATAAAACCAGATGCACCTTGCTTCAACCACTTATGAAATTCTATCGTTGAAATATGAACCATCTTATTTTCTACATTCCTACCAAACACAATACCAGGCAGACGACCTGATTTACGTAGATTACGAAGCCCTGATGTATTCAAATGTGTACGTTTCTCTGCTTGCATAAATGTTGTCATGCTTAACTCTCTCCTCTTTATTAAAAGATCTTTGCGCTCGTTCCTTAGTCGCTGAATCTTCCCCGATTGGGGATAAAGAGCGAAACATAGCATCACCACCTCCATGTTCTGCCGATTACGGCACAATACATTTAATGTAAAACCTCCGTAAATATACAGGAAGGCACCCCACTTCGGAAAGTGGAATGCCTATCTGTAAACCACACCATATCATACAAACGTCACGTTGTCTAATCAGGACGCTAGGCAATTACGGGCAAAGGTTCCGGTATCTTTGTGTATTTAGAATGAATAAGAGCGTACACTAGGCTTCTGAAAATAATTCATTTCACCATTCGAAATCCATTGGTTGACCTCGTGTTGAGTTCACGATATAAAAATACATCGCCGCAGCTTACAAGCTGCATGGCGATGGGGTTGTTAGAGAAACTAATCCAATCACTCCAGCTGTCGTATAACATTCGGGAGATACATCGAGGTTATTTAGCCTTCATGAAATTATACACAGTGCCTCGTTCAAGGGATGCTAGACGGACCTCACCGTATCTCTTCCAATGATAGCTGCTGTGAAAATGATCAAAATGCACGCCACCAAATGGTATTTCACTCTTCATCGTAAACCCGGAGGCTTCTATATCTTGGATTACTTCCTTTAACACTCTTTCAAACAAGGACGGCTTATAATCACTGAGATCTTTAAACGCGAGGAATGAAAGAATACCACCCTGCTTCAAACATCGAACTACAGTTTCGAGCATTTCACTCCTTGGCGAATGGTGAATGACGTCGTACATCATTAGGAAGTCAATCTGGTTTTGCACTTCATCTGGTAAGCCTTGATGATTCGTATTCATCAATTCAACATTCTTTACACCCGCTTCGTCTAGTCGTCTCTCGGCATGCTTAATGATCTTCTTCAACTTCTCTATAGCGATTACGCTTCCATTTGTTCCAGCGGCAATCGCTGCCGGTATCGTATAGTGTACATACCCACACCCAATATCCATAACGGTCATTCCTGCCTCAAGCCCAGATTGACTTAAGAGCTTAACGGCTTCCGTCCTTTCCCACTGGCAAACTTCTTCGTAAGCGTTCAGATCAAGCACACCCTTCTAGTTACTTATTACATACACTCGGAATTGATCGCAAAAGCGCAATGGCTTCTCTTCTTTCCCAAATGTGTTCATCATGCTCATCCACTCTACCGATCACTATAACTCGCCTTCTTTTTTACAGGTATGTAGATGTCTATTTGACTATCGATATGCGCTTGGCAACGCTCATCATACAGCTCAAATTGCGGACCTTCGGTGATTTCATATTCGGATTGATGCAACCACACCTTAAATATATAATCCCAAGACTTGCTGATTGATGAGACAAAAACATCACGCGGAACTTGTGGCGTTGTAAAAATGGCGTATGTGGCGGAAGAAAATGTTTTGTAAACACTTCCGATCGGAGCATTATCGAAACTTGTGACCTCCATTCCCAAAAGATACTTGAAGCTCCCGTCCTCCTTCCAATTATGACATATCCCCAAATCGATCCATCTTGCAGGATCAATCCAGTTAGGAATTGTACTGGGCCAGTCATTACTAAGATACTTGTTCCAAAACTCAGGGATGGTTGTATTACTTTTTGATGTATCCAACTCATAACCAATAACTCTGAACTCGGGTTTTAATTTCATAGTAGGCTGCATCACTATATCTCCTTTGAATTCCATTGCCGTCATTTGATGCTCCCCCAATCTTTCCAGTATTTTTAAATGATCATACGTCTTTTTTACTCTGCATTCGCTGGGACTTAATCCAAAATTTCTCTTAAACGCTCTTGTGTACGCCTCGGGAGATTGATACTGAAGCTTAAAAGCAATATCAATAATGCTCTCATCCGTGTTCGCCAGCCAATTCACCGATAGGGACAACCGCCTCTTTCTGACATACTCCATGACGGCAATACCAGTAAGATAATGGAAAACTCTATGAAAGTGATAAGGAGAAAAGGAGAGTCTGGAAGAAATGAGTTCTAAGGAAATCTGTTCACACAGATTTTCTTCAATGAAATCGATGGTATCCCGAATATAAGTGTAATATCCCATAAATCACCTCTTGTTAAGAGTAATAGACTACTGTGGAGTTGTCCTGATTTTTCTTGCTAAATTCCTACTATTCACGATAATACCGAATCCACAAGAAAGCATCCCTAGTAGAGACGGTCTTAATGCTTTTGTTATTCACTTCGACTATGATAACAACCAACGTAAGTAGTGAAATTAAAAATAAACGTCACTCACGATAATATTGTTGATTTTTTGTTGAATTCATATTTTATATCTTTATTGAGTTGATTGGGTTAATGCGTCAAAATTAACTTATCAAAATAATGTTAGAAGTGATGTATAGGAGAGCATATGAGCGACACGCCCGGGTAATGGATTCCTGTAAGTATTTTCAAGGGGTACTCGTTGACTTCGTGTTGACTTCTGAGATCCCGAGCACAACACAAAGAAGTACATCGCCACATGAACGATGTACTTCGAATCTCACACTATTATTTCGATTAAGCCTTCTCTTCGTCACCCGTCGCTACCGGATTCTCCTCATAGCTAATCCAATCACTCCAACTTCCCGCATACAAGCGCACTTTCGTGAAGCCTGCTTCCTGCAGCGCAATGACGTTTGGCGTGGCTGTGACGCCTGATCCGCAATACACGATCAGCTCGCCGTTCTTGTCCAGATCATGGAACCGATCGGATTGAGCGGCGACATCCTTCCAACCGCCGGATTCCGTTAGACCCTCTTGCCAGAAACGATTAATCGCGCCTGGAATGTGGCCTGCGACGCGGTCGATCGGCTCGACCTCTCCGCGGTAGCGTGGAGCTTCGCGCGAGTCGATAAGCGTTACTCCCTCGCTGCCAAGCAGCTCCCTAACCTCATCCATTTCAACTAGCATATTGTGCTGCACCGTTGCAAGGTATGTCGCAGGTTGCACGACTTTGTTTTCGGTTGATACAGGCAACCCTTCATTGGCCCAAGCCGAGAAGCCGTTGTCCAGTACATAAACCTGCTCATGCCCCATATACTTCAGCAGCCACCACAGTCGGGAAGCCATCGCTCCGCCTTGATCGTCATAAGCAACCACAATTGAATCGTTGCTTATGCCCGTCCTGCCGAACGTCACTGTCATTGCAAAAATATCGGGAAGCGGATGGCGTCCGCCATATTCCTCGACCTCACCGGATAGATCCTTCTCCAGATCCATATAAACAGCCCCCGGAATATGGGACTCCTCGTACGCTCTGAGCCCCGCATCGGGATCGTCCAAACGAAAACGGCAATCCGCGATGACGAGTTTCGGCTCACCGAGTTTCTCTTTTAGCCATTCCAACGACACGATGTTATTCATTTTGACTCGCCTCTTTCGTTCATTTATGTAATCCATTATGGAACCTTTAGCCTTAGATCGCTCTATTAGCCTTCATATCTATAGTATATGGTGTGATTCCAATCTTCAATGGAGCTCTTCTGCCAATTATATAACAAAGACCGGGAGTCTCTCCACTTAGGAGGCTCCCGGTCTGCTATTCCAAATTCTAGATCACATCGTTATAATCGTGATTGTTTTCATCGTACCGCACCCGATCTTACATGGATGCAGCCGACAGTTGTTATTATTTAATCATCTGAAATACTTGCTCGACATCTTTGTCTCCGCGTCCGGAAAGGTTAATGATCAAGATCTGTTCTTGATCCATCGTTGGCGCCAGCTTCTTGGCATAGGCAACCGCGTGCGCGCTCTCCAAGGCAGGGATAATTCCTTCCGTACGAGAAAGTTCTTGGAATGCTTCCAGCACTTCCTCATTGGTAACCGTCGCATATTCGGCGCGTCCAGTCACCTTCAAATGGCTATGCTCCGGCCCGATACCCGGATAATCGAGCCCCGCGGCGATTGAATACGTCTTCCGCGGCTCTCCTTCCTCGTCCAGCAGTACCAAGCATTTGAAGCCGTGAATCATACCCGGAACGCCTTCCGTTAAAGTCGGTGCTTGATCGGGTTCAACGCCGATTAAGCGAACGCTCGGCTCGTCGATGTAATGAGCGAATGCGCCAATCGCATTGCTGCCGCCGCCCGCACAGGCTACTACCGCATCAGGCAAACGACCTTCCTTCTCCAAAATCTGCTGCTTCGACTCTTCACTGATGACCGCTTGAAAATGCTTGACCATCGTCGGAAACGGATGTGGACCAACCGCAGAACCGAGCAAGTAAAACGTATTTTTATAATTGCGAACCAGATCGCCCAATGCTTCGTCCACAGCGTCCTTCAGTCGACCCTGACCCTTATCAACCGGCACAACAGTAGCACCGAGCAGTTCCATCCGGAACACGTTGAGCGCCTGGCGGCGCATATCTTCAGCTCCCATATAGATGACGCATTCCATATTAAACATTGCGCAAGCCGTAGCTGTCGCAACTCCATGTTGACCAGCACCAGTCTCGGCGATAATCCGCTTGGCACCCATTCGCTTGGCGAGCAGAATCTGGCCAATGGCGTTGTTGATCTTATGCGCACCAGTATGGTTCAGATCTTCGCGCTTTAAGTAGATCTTGGGTCCTCCCCACGATTTGGACAGCCTCTCCGCATACGTGAGCGGGCTCTTGCGGCCAACATATTCACGCAGGTAATAGCTGAGCTCTTCCTGAAAGTCCGGATCTTCACTGAACTTGTAAAATTGCTCGCTCAAATAGTTTAGCACTTCCTGCAATTCCGGTGGAACGAAGCTTCCTCCGAATTCCCCGAAGTACCCCTCTTGCTGCAACTGTTGGTCCATAAGTAAGCGCCTCCATAAATTAAAATGGTAATCTATCAGAACTATATTACCATAATTTTCTGTAATATTTTATATACGTGTATTGTCAGCCGGTAGAATAATAACACTCTAGCTTGCAGTCATGCTCTGAAAATGACATCCAATCGTAAACTTGTCCTTAACCTATTACAGCCCTCTTCGCTAAAGCACGATACTGAGCTTATCCCTAATCAAAGCAACAAGCTTTTCCGCTTGTACGTCTGATAAGGCACCCGATGCGAGCTGACGAGCGGCGACTGGAACGTACCAAGGGAATATTTCATCTTCTGTCACGCCAGACAGCTTGCAATATTCATCGACGAATATACGGTATGCAGTCTCCCGCGAGGATTCAAAGAATGCGTTAACGTCAGGCGGCGTTTCTGGGGGCAACACAGCATACAGGATCGTCACGCATACTTCCGCGATATCCGCCGCCGGGTTGCCGATTACGGTATGCATCCAATCGATCATAACTGGTATACCTTCTCGCAAAATGAGATTATTGACGTTCGTGTCGCCGTGGCATAGCATTCGTTTATTAGGCAACTGATCCACATAAGCATGGAGGGCAGTTATTTCGTCTTCCGTCAGCAAGGAGGGTCTACCGATGATTACCTTCAAATGCTCCTTTTGCTCAGTAACAATCCCGCTGATGTCTCCATTATGAATGTTATACAGGACGCGAGCAAATTTCCTTAAATCGCTGTCTACATCGTCAAAATCAATTTCATGAAAAGCATGCAGTTGTTCAAAAAAACGATTCACGAATGTCGATCCGACTACTTTCTCGAAGACGATACCAAGGCGGTTATCCCACACGATTTGCTCGAACGGGCGCGCTGCCGGTAGTCCGCTGGACCAAGCAGCAGAACTGTTCCGATATTCGAGTTGAACAGCTTCCAATGGCGTGCCAGCATGAAACAACTTTACTACTTTTCCCTCTTCGCCCCACTCATGCACCTCACAACTGGAGCCAATGCCTATGCATTTGCCTAGCATAATAAATCGTTGCCCCCTTTATCTAATCTAATTTTGTAAAATAATTGAAACTAAACCTATTATTCGTTATAATACCACGCTTCCATTAACCTGAAAATATAAAAATAGAGACGATAGTATTCCATTCATTGCTGAGCATATTGACTACTTAAAAAGGGAATCTGCCTACCAAAATGCCATAGAGTTTTGCAGCTAGTTGAAAGCGAACAAATTTAGGAGGATAAAATATGTACTATATTCGTACTCAACACGAAGCTTAATCAAAGTATTTTCAGATACTCTCCGCCACTGGAATGCAATATATTATTTACATTTTGCAATGGACAAATTACAATATTTTCTAACCAATAACTAGAGACGGTCCCTCGTATGCTTGTTAACAACGATCGTGGACTGAGGGCGCGCTTCAGACGGTTGCAGCAAGACTTAACAAATGTCATTGGAGCGACTCGCCAGACAGAAGGGTTATCGAGAAAGGAGACTACTCCCCTTCGATTACGTTCGCTCTCAAATTTGCCGTAACTTACAAGGTTCCCGTTTAGGAAGTGTTTTATTTAAAGGAGGAGGAGAAGTAAGCTGTTGTCATGGATTATGCATTAGCCATTTATTTCGATTATATTGCTTCTCGAAGTGTCTGGTCTGAGTGGCAGCAATGGGTCACGCTCAAAGCTTATCCAGACTCATCCTCTGCTGGATGGCGGTCAGCTTTGCTTTATAGAGTACGGTGATGACGGTAAGTGCAGTATATGGTTTTGCTTATATGAAATGGATTTAAACCTATTAGGTGACAGATCAGCACAAATATTATCCAAAACTAATCGAATTTCTACCGAGGGGAGATCAAATTCCTATGAATATAGCCGCCAAGCTGATGCAAAAATTCAAAGACCGCGATACCCAGCATAAACTGCAAGTCTATCAGGACAAAGTGGAGCTCATTAGGAAACGGAATTTGGAAGCATGGGACGATGGGCAGCTTCAAGCGGAATCCCTCCGGCTAAGAGAGAAAGCAAAATCGGGTACGCCTTTGGATGAACTGCTTATCGATGCTTATGCGTTAGTCTGTGAGACAGCGAAAAGAACACTCGGATTACAGCCTTACGATGTTCAGATCATCGCTGCCATCGCTCTTCACGAGAGATTTTTGATCGAGCAGCATACCGGTGAAGGAAAAACACTCTCTGCTGTTATGCCTGCTTATCTAAATGCGCTGACAGGCGAAGGCGTTCATGTGCTGACTTTTAACGATTATTTGGCAAATCGAGATGCGGAGTGGATGGGCCCAATCTATCGTTTCCTAGGGTTAACTATAAGCTCGGTTCAAGCGGGAATGGACCTTTCCGAGAAACGTGAAGCGTACGCCGCAGATATAACCTATGTTACAGCCAAGGAGGCTGGATTCGATTATTTGCGAGACACGATCGCACTGGGCGAAGCCGAGACCGTACATCGTCCTTTCCACTACGTCATCGTCGACGAAGCGGATTCACTGCTTCTTGACGAAGCGCGGGTGCCGCTAGTCATCGCCGGCGAGTCGGGCTCTTCCAGCAACGACGGCATTCGTTTCGCAGAAGTGGCTCGGCACCTCGAGCAAGTAGAGCATTTCGACTTCGACGAGTTCGAACGGAACGTATATTTAAATGAAGCAGGCTCTGCGAAAGTGGAATCGCTGCTCGGATGCGGCAATTTGTACGATAGCCATAATAGTCATTTGTTAACGTCATTAAATTGCGCGCTGCATGTTGAATTGTTATTGAAAAAAGACGTCGATTATATCGTTCGGAATGGTAAAATTGAGCTGATCGACGAATATACCGGCCGCGTGGCGGAGAACAGGCATTTGCCGGACGGGCTGCAAGCTGCACTTGCGGCCAAAGAAGGGCTGCAGTCGATATCCGGCGGGGAAATTCTCGGGACGATCACCCTTCAACACTTCCTTAGCCTATATCCGAAGATTTGCGGAATGACGGCTACCGCTTACGCCTCCGCAATGGAATTCGAAGATATTTATGCGCTGCAGGTCGTACAAATAATGCCGAACCGGCCAAACATACGGATCGACCATCCCTACCGGATTTATACTCATAAAGAAGCCAAACTCAAGGCACTTGTAAAAGAAATCATATCCGTCCATGCGACGAGTCGTCCGATTCTCATTGGTACATCAAGCGTCGAGGAGTCTGACATGCTGGCGGAGGCGCTAGCGGTTGCCGGTGTACCTTGCCATGTTCTGAATGCGAAAAACGACGCCAAAGAAGCCGAGATCATAGCCAAAGCAGGAGAAATCGGGGCCGTGACGGTGTCTACGAATATGGCAGGGCGGGGCGTCGACATTCGGCTCGGCGGAGGCAACCCCATGCAAGCAGAAGCTGTCGCCAAGCTAGGTGGGTTGTACGTGATTGGCACACATGTGAACGAAAGCGTGCGGATCGACGACCAACTGCGCGGGCGTTCTGGCCGCCAAGGCGACCCGGGAGCTTCCGTAATTTTCGTAAGCTTGGAGGACGAGTTGCTGCTTCAGTTCGGCATCGATAAAGCGTTTCGCAATCTGAGGCAGGATGAGGCTCTCGAAAAGCCGGGGCTCCGCAGCAAAATCGCGCATATTCAGCGCGTTGCTATGGGGCAAAACTTTCATATCCGCCAGGAACTGAACTGTTATTCGGATATGGTGGAGGATCAGAGGCGGATTCTATACGAGGAGAGGCTCGAAATTTTGAAAGGCGAGAAGCCGATGAGCCCTTCGGAGCAGCGGGTACGACTTTTTTATATCGACGAGTTCTGGGCTGACCATCTGGCATACGTTTCTTACATTCGCGAAGGCATCCACTTGGAGAGCCTTGCTAGCCGCAATCCGATCGACGAATTTCATGTGCAAATCGCCCAAGCCTACGAGCAAATTCCGGCTAAAATAAATAGTGAGTCGGAGAATATGCTTGTAAGACTCGAAGGTTCGAATGATCCGGCGAAGTGGGAAATGTTTGGTCTGAAGAGCCCTACTTCCACTCGGACTTATATTATCAACGATCAATACATCCAGAACAAGCGCAGCTCTTGGACCCCAATGACGATAATGGCTTATTATATTCGCAAGATTTTGCAGCCGGTATTCGGGTGGTCAAAAATTTAATATAGCGTAGCTTATTTAAGGATAATTTCATTTCCGCCCACTCGTGATTACAACACTTGCTTAATTTTATTGAAGCTATTTATTTGCCACCTTGCCTGCTTGGTTTTCTTAATAATAAATCAGAATAGTAGACCGATCATCGACGCCATCGCTTTGGCGTCAATGGTGGTCGAACTATTGCTCCGCATGAAAGCTTGCGCCTGTTCGTGAATGGACGGAAGCAAAAGCGACAAGCGTTCAACAACCACCTGACCCGACTGCTAAACTTTGACTGACTCCGAACCTTCTGCGACTACTCACTTCTCGCTTTGTTTGCAACCTGTTGAAAGGAAAGCCCAAAGAGGGCCGCAACCGGTCACCAACCAGTAACCTGTCACAGCCCCCATCCTGCTTATTGATTAAGCAATTATTTTGTTATTTTAACGGACTCCTGTTTACGGAATCGACGAGACGATGACTCGGCTCACGTTAGCTCCGCCCATGCCGCCGCTCACCCGAATAACGTTGCTGTTGCCTGTATTCAAATCGATGATGCGGCTGGCCCGACCGGTGTAGGCACTCCAGCCTCCCGTGCCAGGCAAAGTAAGCGAATAGCCGTTCCCCGACGGGTCGCCGCTGGCGTTCACTTTAAAGGTTGTTTGAGCGTCCGCTGAAGCATAAACCACGGTCAAAAGCTTCTGGCCGCCCATACCACCGCCAACCCCAGTCAGCTCGAAGTAGGAGCCCGGGATATGCATATTTTCAATGCTTCCACCCGACTTCGTCGCCCCTCCCCCTACGGACACGTTAGTTCCGCTCATTGGATATTCCGCTTCCTGCGTCGTTTGCGGGATCAAGGATACGATGACGCGCGATACGTTAACTCCTCCCATACCGCCGCTTAGCCGGATCTGATTGTTCGTGCCCGAATTCAAATCAATTAGACGGTTCGTTCGGCCGGTGTAATTGCCCCACCCTCCCGTGCCAGGCAGAGAAAGAAAATAACCGTCTCCGGCCGTGTCGCCGCTCGCATCTACCTTAAAGGCTGACCCGCTGTCCCCGGAAGAATAGAGTACGGTTAGAAGCGCCTTTCCGCCTGCGCCGCCATTGATTCCATTCAACTGAATGTAGGAGCCTTGAGTATGCATATTTTCAACATTTGCACCGGATCGGGTCGCCCCTCCTCCTATGGATACGTTGCTCATATTCATGGCATACTCCGTTTTCTGTGTATATGCGTCAAAGCTTTCGTTAATCAAATCGTAGTACTTGACCTCGGTAGCGGTGGAGCGCGGTCCAACAGCTGGTACACCTTCGGACGTCTGTATGACCTTTTGGATTGTCCCGTCGGAATTGAAATACAACCGATCCACGGCGACGGAACGAAGCGTACCGTTCGAGGAAATTTTCGCATTATGATAAAACATATACCAGTTCCCCTTGTATTCCACAACGGACCCATGCGAAGTTTCACTGCCGAATACCGGATCCAGTATGACGCCGCGGTTGGTCCATGGTCCAAGAGGATTGCTGCTGGTTGCATACCGCATCCGGTTCGCGCCAGGATTATTATCGGAGTACATTAAATAATAAACGCTTCCCCGCTTAAACACCCAAGTAGCCTCGTGGAAATCCTCCAGCTCGGTGAACTGCTTGACGGGACCATCTATCGACACCATGTCGCCACCAAGCTTCATCCCGTAGCTGGTACCTCCTCCCCCGGCATACAGGTAATAAGTTCCGTTGTCGTCGCGGAATACGTTAGGATCAATCAAATTGCTGCCAGGAAGCCCCTGTATATACCCTTGAACCTCGAAGTCCTCGGCAGGCTTGTCGCTTGTTGCCACGCCAATCTTCCAAGAGCTATTCCAATTCGTGTCGCTAGGATGCGGAAAATAGAAGTAGTAGGTTCCGTTCTTGTATGCGGCATCCGGAGCCCACATAAAGCCCCCTTCCGGCCGTCCCCACGGCACATCGTCCGCGCTCAGGATCTCTCCTTCGTCCACCCAGTCGACCATATTGTCCGACGAGAAGACGTGATATTTATCCATCAAATCGCTTCCTCTGGAAGGAAAGATATCGTGTGACGCGTACACGTAAATACGTCCGTCATTCCACACTCGAGCAGAAGGATCGGCGGTGAAAATACTAGTAAAAATGGGATTTCCAGAACTGATGATTGGATCCGCGGCTGATGTAGAGGAATTGAATCCAATAAGGACGAACAGCAGCATCGTTACTGACAAGAACAAACTTATAAACCTTTTACGCATAATTGTTACCTCCCATTTCTTAGGTTCGGCTTATACCATTAGCTTGCTTGGCAACCAGACAGCGAAGAGGATTCCAACATCACCCCTAAGTATTCATAATGGAAGAACTGTAAATATAAGGACTACTACTAGCTTACCGTATGAGTAACCTAGTATGTAGTGAGACATTTTTAAACTTTTCCAGTCATTCTTAGCCTTTTGGAACCGTTTTCATGAAAATCGATGAGTGCTGTATCCCCCAAACAAACAGATTCCCCTCTACAGAACTCCAATCACCCCAGCTTCCTGAATATGTAATAACGTCTGATTATCATGACGCCTATGTTACACTAGGGTGATAGAGGGGGAGTCATAATTGAATAAACAAAAAATCGTGATTATTGGCGCAGGAATTGTCGGGGCGTCCATGGCTTATCATCTGGCTAAAAGAAATCAAGATGTAACCGTAATAGAACGACACCCCGCCGCGGCGGGCGAAGTCACTGAAAAATCTTTTGCCTGGATACATACGACGCATAGGGTGGCTCCCGAATACTGGCATTTGTACGATGCAGCTTTAGAAGAATATCATACGCTTCAGCAAGAGGTGCCCGAACTGAACATTCATTGGAATGGAGCGCTGACTTGGGGAACTCCACCCCTAAGGGAGCAACTCCACTTTCAAAAATTAAACCGAGAGCAGCTTGAGGCATTGGAGCCAAATCTGAAAGAATATCCGGATGAAGCGATCTTTGTCAGCGAAGAAGGTGCGTTGGACCCTATAGGGGTAACGAAGCTGCTACTCAGCAAAGCGCGGGAGTACGGAGCAAAGATTCAGTTCGGAACCAACGTTACACAGCTGCATCAAGAAGATTCCCGCTTAGTCGGCATCCATACGTCCAATGGTTTTTTGAAGTCGGATGTCGTGGTAATGGCCGCAGGTACAGGCATACCCGAACTTTGCGACCCCTTAGGTTGTCACGTGCCGGTAACGTCGTCGCCTTCCATTCTAATTCAGATGAAAACTACGAATAAACTGATACGCACATTAATCTCAAATGCGCAATTTGAAGCGCGTCAACTGACAGATCATATACTGTTGGCTGCGGAAGATTATATCGACGAGTCGGAGGAAAACGGACCCGAGGCGGTCGGTAAGCGAGCGTTCGACACGCTGCGTCGCAGTCTGAAGGACGGAAATCAACTGGAACTGGAAAGCATAAAGGTCGGGATGAGACCCATGCCTGAAGACGGCTATCCGATCGTGGGCTTCCACGATCACATAATGGGACTTTATCTGACGGTGATGCATTCTGCGATTACACTGGCGCCGTTGATTGCGCATCTGGCCGCAAGTGAAATAATCGATAAGGAATCAAGGAGTGAATTAGACCCTTGTCGACTCTCCCGATTTTCGGACCACTCGAGGGATATTCCCGTTGCTTCTCGCGCGTGAGGTGAGGGCCAGAACGTAGTATACAGAGCTTTCCAAATTCAACAATACCGTTTTGTAATCATTCACCCCATTCGTTGACTTCACGTTGAATTTTGATACTCCTGAGCACAACGCAAAAGAGTACATCGCCACATGAGCGATGTACTCCAAATTCTGTATATCTGCTTAAGCCTTCTACTCTTCCCCAGTCGCAATAGAATTCTCACTGTAAGAAATCTATCTGCCTAGCTCATCTGCCAGCTGTTGGCCGGCCTGATTTTGATGTCTAAGACGACAACCTTTGCATCCTCTTCGACAAATTCATGCGCATGCATAGCGCCCGTGCCTTGAACCGCTCATGTAATAATGGCTACTCTTTCTACTAATTTTCCCATTTTGGAGCTTGCCACTTTGGTCATGCTAATCACTGCATGTTTAGAGCTATTATTGAGCTGTATATCCACCATCAACGGTTAAGCTATTTCCAGTCATAAATGATGAGTCATCGCATGCCATGAAAAGTACGGCTTTTGCCATTTCTTCCGCTTTACCGAGGCGCTTCATCGGAGTGAGTCCGGCTAATACTTGTTTACTTTCTTCGGGAATAATGGGTGTGTCAATGAAACCTGGGCATAATGAGTTAATGCGGATATTTTGTTCTGCATATTCAAGAGCAAGAGAGCGAGTCAAATTAATCACGCCGCCTTTTGCCGCATTATAGGCTGCCGAGCCGGGCGAACCAACCCAGCCGTACATAGACGCCGTATTTACTATCGTACCTCCGCCCATTTTTAACATTTCGCGGATGGCTTCACGTGCTACCAGGAAGACGCCATCCAAGTCGACATTTACTGTGTTGCGCCACTCGGAGTACTCCAAATCATGCGAAGGATGAACGCGCCCAATCCCTGCATTGTTGAATACAACATCCACTTTGCCGAAGGCTTCAACGGTTTGTTTGAAGATATTGGCGACTTCTTCTTCACTTGTAATATTTGCTTTAACAAATAGTGCTTCAGCATTAAGCGCCTTTAACTCGTTCTCGAACGCCTTTCCTTTTTCTTCATTTAAATCAACAAGAACCACTTTGGCTCCTTCTAAAACGAATAAACGTGCTGTAGCTGCACCGATTCCGGATGCTCCCCCAGTAATCACAGCTACCTTGTTTTGTAGTTTGCCCATCGATGAATCCTCCAGTACAATATTTTTAATAGTACTATTTGCGTTTTTATTAATTAACATTCATTAATAAATATTTGTACTATTTTGTTCGCATCTTAATTGTACTTTTTTGTTCACATTTAACAATCATTAAAGTATTAATATATGTCTAACTAGTAGACACTTACATCAAAATCGTCTTTTTGCGAGGAGATATTTTCATGAGTGATGAACAAAACGTGACATCTGAGCGAAGAAATCGAACAGAAGAACATCTAAAATCAGCCTTTATAAAACTAATAAAAGAGAAGGGTTACCATCTCGTTTCTGTAAAGGACATTGTAGATACAGCCTCCTATAACCGTAGTACTTTCTATGTACATTACCAAGATAAAATTAAATTAGCTGAAGATTTACTTACTTCTATGTTTCAGGGGTTGGAAGATTCCGTAGGAAAACCATATGTTCCTGGACACAAAGTATACACGGAAAGACTCAACGCACCGTCCTTTAATATCGTTTCCTACATTTATCAACACCGGGATTTTTTTGAGTTGATAAAATACGATGATACTTTACCAGGATTGCACACGGGATTCCCTCAAACCATTCTAAAGATCTATAAGGAACAATTTATTTTTGAAACGATTAATAGCATCCCCGTCAACATGGATTATTTTAAGCGTTATACAGCCTATGGCTTTTACGGACTCATTCTGAATTGGATCAAGACTGATTTCAAGGAATCTCGGGAGGGTTTTATCCAGGAAGTGATTGATTTAACGAAAACGCATATTTATTCGGTTAAGTATGTAGGAAAATAATAAAAAGCCACCCGACTAGGTGCCTTTGATACGGTTCACTGCACTATCTGTAACGGCAAGTTTTAAGGCCATCCTTTTGCGGGATGGCCCTTTCTTTGATCTCGATATGTTTTATCGTGATCTGTTAGCGTAATATTTAGTTCTTTATCCAATCATTGAAATGATCTGCTACAAATCGAATCTCGCTCTCATAGTGAGCCAAGTGTCCCTCATCAACCATTTTTTTAAAGGCAAGATTTCCTTCGGCAGCGCCATTTCTCAACGTATCGCACATTGTAGTCAATCGTTGAATAATCCACTGACACAGTTCATTGGGGACGGGAGTTCCATACGATTCAAAAAACAAATGAATTCGTTTACGGCGCTCCGTAGCGTGTATATCCGATTGGTACTTCACCGTTTTTCCCGAAGAATGGTCCGGCTCGAAGCTCGCAAGTGGAACCGATGTATAGAGTGAATAAGCAATGTCCCACATACGTGGACCTGGACCAGCCATATCAAAATCAATGAGTCCCACAGGAATCCCCTTTTGAAAGACCACATTGTACAATGCAGCATCATTATGGCATATCACTTCGTGCTCACGTTCGTTGACATAACTAAGCTGCCATTTGCTCTTCATCATGAGAGTTGATCCTGCAGTCGCATCATGAAACTGGCGTAAAAGACGTGCTAAACCTACAAGCGTTTCATCCGACCACATGTAAGGCTCAAGTTCAGGGTACTCATTCCCTGGAACTTCCCCTGAAATGAATGTTAGTATTTCACGATCAGAATCGTCGATTCCGAGAAAACTTGGTGCTCCCTCAAAGCCTTGCTTCTCTAGATGTTTAAGAAGCTCATGAACACACGGGCTCCAATAACCTGTGGGACGGAGAACAGTATTTTCCCTACGGACAATGTGATTAACATTTCCGCCTTTTAACACTTCTTCCTGAGTCACTATGCCTCACCTACTTATTTCTATGATATTTCTCTCTAATCCTAGTTCACCAAACCAGCTATAGAAATTTTTGGAACATATATCATATTCGTGACTTAAAACCCTGAACCCTTTTCGTGAACGTGAGTTGTGGTAAGGATGGTTGCTCCATGGTGGTCACTACGAAATAAGATAGTTTGCGTTTAAAAGGAGTATGAACGAGCAAAAGTGGAACAAACCAGTCAGGGGAGAAACCTCGCTTGGCATCGAATTTGGAGCCACACGAATTAAGGCTGTACTGATTGATTACAATTTTGAAACAATTGCTTCCAGCAGCTATGAATGGGAAAATCAATTGATTGACGGTTATTGGACCTACCATCTCAATGAAATGATTAATGGGTTGCAAGAAACCTATCACCAATTACAGCAAGAGGTTGAGAATACTTATGACGTAACACTGCAAAAAATCATATTTTGGCGCATGGCGGATTGTTCAAAACGCCGCTAGTCGGTCAAAAAATATGTGCCGCAGCACTGAATGTTCCTGTTTCGGTTATGTCTACGGCTGGTGAGGGCGGCCCATGGGGGATGGCAATTTTGGCATCCTATATGGTTAATAAGGAGCAGCACGAGTGCTTGGCTGATTTCCTTGCCAATAAAGTGTTCCATCATGCAGAAGGACAAGAGGTTTATCCTGACAGCGCAGATGTGAATGGCTTTGCCTTGTTTATGGAGCGTTACACGGAAGGGCTGGCAATTGAGCAGGCAGCGATAAATCATTTGGTGGAAAATTGGAAAAAATGAGAAATGAGAAGCGTGTACCGATTTCACACGTATTGCGTATTATGCGCCGATCTGCAGGTTTAGCATGGATTCTTCAACCTATGCACTCATTGGGTACCTGAACGGCGAATCGCCGTATAGCCAAGCATATATAAGAGGTTGCCCACGATGGGCAACCTCCTTTTAATAGAAAAAAATCCGATAGAAATAGACATACAATTCAAAATTCTAAATATAGTTACTTCTGTTAATTGATGATATATTCATTGCGAGAGCTCTCTGCAAAGGTACATACCCATTTCGGCCGGAACGGGTAAGACGAACCTTAATAGGAGGAATGAATAATGAAGAAGTTATTTTCACTTGTTATGGTCATCGGTTTGCTGCTCGGGATCGCTTCCCAAGCGAGTGCGGCCAATGGGGTCTATGTATTTAACCCGTATCCGAATAGCTACGGCGCGGTTCCGGATTATATCGGTATTACGAAGCCGACTGGAGGTTACCAGTACGAGTTCCGAATACAGGAGATAAACAACGGATCAAGGACCTACTATTCGGGTTTGCTCAACGTGCCGACCAGCGGATACGACATTCATCATACGTTAACAAATAGTACAAAGCTCATGCTGGCAGGCGGAACTTACAATATTGATGCATCGGTTTATGACCGTTGGGGGACTCTCATCGGCAGGGATATCGTCAAGGTTAATTTTCTATAATTACGTAAGGGATGTAATCCCCCCGCAATCGCGATTTCTCGCAGACTGGCCCTTATTCGTTCGGGGCCAGTCTTTTCCCTTCCCTCACATCTCTGCTCCCCTGTCATTCCTACATGACAATTACCATGTTCGAAACCCATGCAATCCCGAATTGATATTTTTCCATCAAGATCATGTTTCATCGTTGAATTCGGACTCATTCACTTTAGCCATATTCTTGTAATCATTTCAATCAGAGGGTTGTAATTTAAAGCAACTTAATCAGCTCTTCTAGCTCATCAACCAATACTTTTGCAAGTTCAAAATTAGTATCTTTTAAAGCCAATTCTATTTTCATTTCAACTGATTTTTTATTTTGTTCAGCTTCTAGATAGCCTTTATCAAAATGACTAGCATAAATCATCTGTCTAAATTCTGGCATACTCATTTTTCTAATCGACATATCGTCAATGATTAAAACATAATCCATACCATTTACAACAGTATAGAAATCGTGAGAAATCATGAGAATCGCGCCTTTATAGTCTTCAATGGCTTTCTCCAGTGCGATTTGTGTATAGGTGTCTAAATGGCTTGTCGGTTCATCAAGAAGCAATACGTTTGCTTTACTGGCTGAAACTTTAGCTAATTGAAGCAAGTTTTTTTCTCCACCAGATAAAGCTTCTATCTTTTGATTAACGATTTCTCCTTCAAAACCATAGTTTGAAAGATACGATCTAACCTCATCATACGTTTTAAACCCAGCATCGATGAATTCTTCTAGTATGGTATTAGAATCCTTTAGCATTTCGCCTTGAATCTGACTTAAATAAGCCACTTTAACATCAGCATTTATTTCAATTGATTCATGATTATTTTTAAAGATATCTCGGAGTAAAGTCGTTTTCCCGGTACCGTTCGCACCAATAATGGCTACTTTATCTGTCGATTTTATCTCAAAGTTAACATTGTCTAAAAGCAACTCATCAAAGGCAACACTATAATTATTAACATTTACAACAATGGTGTCTTCCATTTCATTATCAATACCAAAACTAATATTCGGTTGCTTAATATCAACAAATGGCATTTTAATTCTACGCGTTTCCAATCTTTCTTGAAACCTAACTCTAGCTTTTAACGCTTTCCCTCTAGATGCATGTGAATTATACGTTGCGATAACTCTAAGATTAACGATTGTTTTATCGTTTCTCTTAATTTCTTCATCATCAGCGATTGCGAGTTCTTGCAACTCAACTTTAGTCTGAAGTAATGAGAAGTTATAATCAATATATCGCCCATCAAACTCTTGGATTTCCGTGTTTTCAAGGTGTATAATTTTGTTGAAACAATGATTCAATAGATATCGGTTGTGCGTAACAACTAGCAGTATTCCCTTGTGAGAATTAATAAGATTTTTAAGCGCATTTAGGTTTTCAAAGTCTAAAAATACATCTGGTTCGTCCATAATCATTAAGTCTGGACTATTAAGCATTTCCTTCATCACTTGAATAAGTTTGAATTCTCCACCACTCAGGTCAGATACCCTAATATCTTTTAGCTTCATGAGGTTTGCTTGATTTAGTTTCTTATTAATGTTGCTTTCAAAATCATCCCCACCGATTGCATCAAATGCGTCTAAAGCTAATTGATACTGTTCTAATAACGAATCAATATCCGATGATGTTTCCATTTCAGTACAAATAGATGTTATTTCATTTTGTATCTTAATAAATTTTTCCCCTATATATTCAAAAACTGTTGTTTCTTTCGTTTTGTCTAGTTGTGAGAATTGACTTACATGACCAATTTTACAAGTCGGGTCTATTTCTAACTTGCCCTCGAAAATATATCTTTCTGGATCCATCAGTATATCTATCAATGTACTTTTCCCACTGCCACTTGTTCCTATAAAAGCGCAATGTTGTGCCTCTTCTAACGTAAATGAAATGTTATTATATAGTTCTTTTTGCGGAAATGAGAAGGATAAGTTATCAACTTTTATCATAGTATTACCTTTCTTATAACTAAAATAGTGACTATTATTAGATTTATTGCAAAACATAGATTTTGAGTTTACCTTTGTTAGAGTAACACTGTTTACAATCAACTACAATTGATTTGTATTCCCATCCCTTGAGGGTCAAAGTTCCATGTTGTACAATCAAAACTTGCCGTTACTTATGATACGGTTCAGCTTAACGGATCTATCGGCGAACATTACTAAAGGAGCTGCCAAGGATGCTCCTCTTTAAATCACTTATTTATCACCTAAGCTAGCTTTATCCCCGCTATTCAACCTGTTATATACATGAAAAGTTACCTTTGTCCCTATACCTAACGTACTTTTGATATGAAGTCCTGTTCCGAAGTGCCTTTTTAATCGCTGATCCGTATTTATCAATCCGACACCTGAAAAACTATTTGCTTTTCTTTCTAATATTCGTTGCAATTGAACTTCGTCCATTCCAACCCCATCGTCTTCAACGGTTATCTCTACATGCGTCTCATAGACAGAAATCCGAATAAAAATCTTTCCCCCACGAATGCGCTTCATAACGCCATGTATTATCGCATTTTCAACGAGAGGCTGGATCGTAATAAATGGAACTTTTATTTCCTCGCAGCCATCTATCTCCCAAATAACCTGTAACCTTTCTTCAAACCGAACCTTTTCAATATATAGATAAGAACGCACCAGACTTAGCTCCTCTTCGATCGGAACAAGCCCATCCATATTTTGAAATTTAAATTTATTCCTCAGATAATTGCTGAACTCATCGAGCAAATTACGCATCTTATCCAAATTAATATCGCTTAGAGCTGTTACAGCATTCAACGCATTAAATAAAAAATGAGGCTGGATTTGCGCTTGCAGCCATGCAGCTTCTAATCGCAGTTGTTCCCGAACAGAATGTTTAATCGTAGTTAGCGCCTCGATTCGCGATTTTATTTCTATTGCTTCCACTGGCTTCGTCACATAATCGTTAGCCCCCGCAATAAAACCGCTCTGAATATCTTTCGGTTGGCTTCTTGCGGTAAGGAGCAATACAGGGAGCTCCGTGAGTGTAAACCGCTCGCGGATCAAACGCGTCAGCTCATAACCGGACATCTGCGGCATCATGATATCGGAGATGACCAGATCCCACTCCTTTGTATCCAGTAAAGCCAACGCTTCTTTACCGCTCGTTGCCATCGTTACCTCATATTCGTCTGGCGGTAGTATGGATTCAAGCACTTGAAGATTGATAGGATCATCATCAACAATTAATAGGTGCGGACGATCGTGATCCATTTCTAGTAAAGTTGGTTGTTTCGCAGCTTGCGGGATTCCCACTTTGTCCAAATCGACCGAGGAGGCAATTTCTTGAATCGCCATAGATTGTAATGTATACGGTTTGAAAGAGTTGGATACATCATTTTCTTCTTCCGCTTCCAAGTCTGCTAGCTTTAATGAAAACGTAAATGTTGAGCCTTCTCCTAAAGCAGAGGACACATCTAACGCACCTCCATGAAGCTCAACCAGTTGCTTGCTTATACTTAAACCTAACCCAAAGCCACCTTCAATCATGGTCTCACTCGCGCTCGCTTGCTCGTATGGGCGGAATAGGCGCTTAAGCATGTCCTCGTCCATTCCGATTCCGGTATCGGTAATAACGATATAAGCTCGTCCATCCTTTGCAAAAGCTTGAATCGAAACAACCCCATCATTCGTATATTTCACAGCATTATGAAGTAAATTGAACACGATTTGGATCACCCTATTCTCATCCGCAATTACTGGAGGGAAATCTTCCGAAATTTGATTTGCAATTTGGACAGACTTTACTTCTGTATTAAATTGCAGCATATTCATTACTCCGGTCACGATTGACTGGATAAATACGGCTCTTTTCTGAAGACGCGGATTGCCTTCCCGTAAACTCATCACATCAATCAAATCGTTCAATATCAATGTCAACCGACGTCCTACGGATAATACCGTTTCAAGCTCCTTAATGCTCCGTTCCTGCAATAAATGCTGTTCCCTTTTTAAAACGGATTGTGACATGTTAAGCATGCTATGCAGCGGATTTTTAAATTCATGCGATGTGTTTGCCAGAAATTGATCCTTATGGTCATTCATTCTTTGCAAGGTTGCAGCAAGCTCTTTGGTGTTCGAATGCATGATAAAGTATCCCTTAAACCATTCAGATGCTAAACAACCCATCGCAATAATCATATCGAACGGATAGTAGACAAGACTCAAACTGCTATCTATCAAGATAAACGACCAAAGAGAATGGTTCATCAACGCAAGTAAAGAGAAAAGCAGTAAAAGATTGCTCTTTAAACCTGTGATTACTTTTTTAAACATTGTAATCAACGTGATAACTGCAGCAATACCAATTAATAGATAATAAACCGGAAAGAGCATAATCACTTGAGATGGATCTAAAAACAAAGTGATGCCGACAGTCCCTAGATTCATTACTTTATAGACAGGGTACATCCTACGCCAATATGGAAGCTCGCGATGATTCGTACACTGGAGCAAAGCATAAGCTGCCATAATGAGAGCAATGTTCGTTATCCGAAAATCCCAAACACTTCCAATATAAAATATTTGGTGGAACAACTTCTCATCAACACTAAATACACTCGTGATCGTTACACATAATGCAAGCAAACTGAAATAAAGCAGCTTCATTTCCTTATTTCCTAGTAAATACAAAATAAGTGCATAGACTGCATGCATAATGAATATAATCGCTGCCAAAAGCTGCATAGAAACGGAAGCTTTCATCTCTTTGGCAATGGCTTCTTCTGATCCAAATTTAATGGATCGGACAATGCCCCCGCTTCGACCATCCACATAATTTGCCGCTTGAATGACGAGTTCGATTACACCGTTTTCGTCTGCTGTAAAGGTTGTAGAATAAGGTAGGTCCTTCGGAATATAATCATTCTTTGTTGTCGCCACCTGTCCGGATTTAGTAAGCAATCGACCGTTTACATATAATTCTGATGCAGTGCGTACGCTGGGTACACGAATACTATAATTAAGGTTCTTTGCCGGGTCTACATAAAGACGCAAACGATAAGAACCATACCCGTATGGAGATGGCTTGTCAGCATGCAAAGCTTCACTCCATCCTCCCGGTACCTGAATATGCATTGGCGCATTATCACCTAACAATTGTTTCCGACTAGCATCTATTAACCATTGCGAGGGATAAAACTCCCATTCCCCATCAAGTAAGAGAATACTACCATCTTCTGCATTCCAATTGCGCAAATCGATTTGCCCATTATGAATTGACGCCTGTTTTGAATCATGAAACGTTCCCATCCATAAAATGCGCAAACCGGTTAAAACAACTAATATCAACACTAGCAATAATATAATATAGCTCTTTTTCATTTGATATTTGGATGAGTGAGTTTCCAAGAAGTATTTCTCCCCTAGTCATTTTCTTCTAAGACATTTAGTAAAGAACTTTCCATAACTTACCACAGTTAACATAGCAGAGAAACGGACGAGAGAGATGTCTTTATGTCTATTATATAGCAATACCTACTTGGAAAATTTCGGTTATTCAATTCGGATAAAAAAAGAATGAACAAGGCATGTCATTCGACGATATTGATATTTCGCAGGCTGTTTTCGCCCTATTTGTGATACGGTTCACCGCAATTAATATTCAAATCTAAATGTTGAATTTTTGTTGAATTTCCCTTAACAACTTTCATTTGTTGATTCAATGTAACTCTTTGGTCGAGTATTTCAAAAAATTGTAATACTGCATAAATGAAGACAATCTACACGATGTAAATACTTTTTGAAGTTGGTAATTGACTTCGTGTTGACCTTCGAACCATTAAAAATACACCACCAAGGTATACAATCAACATAGTGATGTTCCTCATTCAGGAGATGAATAACGGATCTAGGACCTACTATTCGGGCATGCTCAACGTGCCGTCCAGCGGATACGACATTCATCATACGTTAACAAACAATACGAAGCTCGTGCTGGCAGGCGGAACTTACAATATTACCGCATTGGTTTATGACAATTGGGGGACTCTTATCGGCAGGGATGTAATCAAGGTTACTTTCCTATAATTACGTAAGTACTTTCAAGGCAGCTGTCAGTTCGGCGTTATTGACTTGAGGTTGAATTCGGATATATACAAAAAGCCGCCATGACCCTCGGGCTACATGGCGGCTTATTTGTCGTTAAGTTACTGTTATACCTTCCTTGGGTTTGCTTCGTCCCCCACCGCAAAAGGATTCCCCTCCACAGAACTCCAATCACTCCAGCTGTCAACTGTTGTATGAAAATGGTTTCAAGGAGAGAACGTTGGGCATGTACAGACAACGAGATTCTCCCAACGACGCAGCTTAGCATCGTCTGTCGCCACGGCAGCTTTCGATTCTGTTATGACCTGTCAGTTGGTCCTCATTTCACCTTTAGCAAATTCATAATCATTGTGATTGCTTCTGCTCTCGTAGCAGTTGCACTAGGCGCAAACACGTTATTTCCAATGCCCGCAACAATTCCCTCTTCTCTAACTGCTAGAATAGCTGGCTTTGCCCATGCCGGAATATCCTTATCATCTACAAAACCTGTAGAATCTACGGTTGCCAGTCTGGCTCCATATGCCCGAGCAATCATTACCGCCAGTTCCGAACGTGTGATGTTAGCGGTTGGACGGAATGTTCCATCGTTATAGCCGGCCACGATCCCTGCAGCTACAGACTGAGCTACCGCATGTTGTGCCCAAGCACCAATCTTGTCGTTATCACTAAAGTTGAGCGCTACGCCGCCTCCTGTCGATTTGAGGGCGTTCATTAACATGACTGTAAATTCAGCACGTGTAATCGCCCCATTCGGTTTGAATGTTTGATCTGAATAACCAGTTACGATCCCTTGGCGTGCAGCTTGCTGGATTCGCTCTTCGGCCCAGTGTCCAGCGATATCGGAAAACTTCAACTCATCAGTTGGAGTAACTGGAGGCATTGGCGATGGCGTTGATGTTGGTGATGATGTTGATATTGGTGTTGATGTTGGTGTTGGTGTTGGTGTTGGTGTTGGTGTTGGTGTTGGTGTTGGTGTTGGTGTTGGTGTTGGTGTCGGGCCGCCACCATTATTGGTCGGTTCAGCAGCACGAGTAACGATGATCGTGTATACCTTTGAATTTCCTTTTTGTGCGTTTACGGTAACGGTAACGGTATTTTCTCCTACCGCAAGATTGGAGTTACCTGCCACTTGAACGGCAGCATCAGGATCGGATGTCGTGTGCGTAATAGTTACTGATGTTTGAGCATATGGGATGCTTACAGGATAGGGACCGGTTTGTCCTGATGAAAAGTTTGTTACCGTTGTTCCATCCACTTGGAGATCAGTCAAGTTAGCATCATCTGGCGCGCTGTCATATATATCAATCGATAAGCTTTTCGATGCACTTGAGCCGAACAAAAAGGTCAAAGTTGCAGATGTGTCCTCTTCTAGCGTACTCAAATATTCCTTTTTAATTGTAACGGTTGAGCCGTCTAATGTGTACTCGCTGTCTTCTTCTAATAAGGTTGATCCATTCGTAATGCCTGTAAATGTATGACCATTCAATTGCATAGTTACCGTTATGTCTGCTTGCTCGGGTACATATTTATCAAACCATGCATAATTAGAGCTAATTCTACTGTCAATTGTAGAAAGCAAGAGCGAATGATCAGATCCAGCAGTTATTGTTGTAACCTTTCTTTGAAAATCAATTTTTTTCGGACTAAGCTCGTTAGCGGCAATGCCATGCCCTAATTGCCCCGCAGCCCCTGCACCAAAGGAATAAACATCACCGTCTGTCGTTAAGACGAGGGAAAAGGTTCCTCCGGCTGAGATCGCTGATACCTCCACATTGTCTAAAGCAGCAATTTTTTTGGGACTGAGCTCATTATTGGTATCGCCATGCCCCAATTGCCCATAGTTCCTGCCAAACGCAATAATGCCACCACCAAAGGAATAGACATCGCCATCCTCTGTTAAGATAAGGGAGTGAGACTCCCCGGCTGCAATCGCTGTTACTTTTACATTGTCTAATGCGTCTATTTTTTTAGGAAGGAACTCGATATCGGTATTGCCATGTCCTAATTGTCCAACGTTAGTACCGAGACCGCCAAAGGAATAGACCTCGCCATCCTCTGTTAAGATAAGGGAATGATATCCCCCAGCCGCGATCGCTGTCACCTTTATATTTTCTAATGCTTCAATTTTTTTAGGACTGAGCTCGCTCGTAGTATCGCCATGCCCTAATTGCCCAAAGCCCCCATCGCCAAAGGAATAGACCGCACCGGTAACTGTTAAGGCAAGAGAATGATACGTACCTGCTGAGATTGCTGAAATCTCCGGTAATCCTTCGATTTTTGTTGGAGTTGTCTTGGCCTCATTATTACCATGCCCTAATTGCCCGTAGCTGTAACCGCCACCACCGCCAAACGAATAGACATCGCCCGTAACCGTTAAGGCGAGGGAGTGATATTGCCCAGCTGCAACAGCTTTCACCTCAGGTAAATCTGTAATCTTTACCGGTCTGCTTCGGTCATTCAAATTACTGCCCAGCCCTAATTGCCCGCGATAGCCACCGCCAAAGGAATAAACCTCTCCTTGTTCGGTTAAGACGAGGGAGTGATAATATCCCGCTCCAATTCCTTTAATATCCGCTACTTCCTCGATCTCTTGAGGAGATGAAGTGTTGTTATAAGCCGCACGTCCTAATTTTCCATTACCAGAATTGCCAAAAGAATAGACACCTTGCACAGATGGCTCCGTATCGGCAGAAACGTACGATGGTGCAATCACCATTGGTTGAACGATACTGATCAGCAATGCGATGATGAGTAATTTTAAGAAAAGTCCCTTGCTAGATTTCTGTACTGCATGATTGTCGAAAATAGACATACTTCTTAGACCTCCTGTGTCGAATAATGCGAATTGTGAATCGTCCATAGTATATAAAAAAGGGGCATGAGAGAAATCAACCGAAAGTTGTAGACAGCCAATAAATGCTGAAAACACAAGCATAAACGGCTATCGCCGTCCCTGGCAGCGTAAGCTAACGTTTCGTGGATACACAAAAAAAGCCGCGGTGAGCGGCTGCTTTCGGAAGTTTATTCAGATTAGACCCAATTCTTTTGCTCGAGCAATTGCCTGACTTCGGCGTCTGACTTCCATCTTTCCATAGATGTTGACAATATGCGTCTTCACCGTGGCTTCGCTTATTCCTAGACGACCGCCGATTTCCTTGTTGGAGAGACCGTCAGCTATCACGATGAGCACATCCATTTCACGAGGCGTAAGCGGTTCGGCCAGCCCTCTTCTTCCCATCTCGCTTCGCGCAGAAGAGGGAGCCGCTTCCCATTCATTCGCCGTACTTTGATTCAGGAATGACATATAAACGGAGCGGCTGACCATCAATTCCAAAATAGTTAAACTTCTTTCCGAGAATACGCCACGCATTTGCGTATTTTCCAAATACAGCAATTGCGGGCGCTGATCCACACCTACATGAACGGGCATGCATAGGATCGCTTGAGGTGTATTCTTCCTGATGTACGCGTCTTTGGCATAAGAGCTTGATGCCGCATGGCCAACGCGGATGGTCTGGCCGGATTGGCACACATGCCGAACGATAGATTCCGCATAGAAGCCATCCCTGCCAGAACGATCGTCTGCTCCGAACGTTTCCGCGATCTGGAAGTCGTCCTCTTTGACATCTATGAGCATGCCACGATCAGCACCAACTTGCCGGCAGGCAGTCTCCAGAAAACTCCGAATGAGCTCCTTAGCATCTCCTTCGACTGTCCAAGTTGAAATCTGCTGAAGAATGATCTCCTCACTGTGCGAAACGGCTTGATCCGTTAGCGGGAGTCGACGTTTCTTGGTCTCAGATTCATTCCTCTCGATCGGCGATTGAGCTTGTATCCCATGCACACCGACTGTCATATGCCATAGTTCCGGTCGTTTTGTTTGGAGTTGATTGACCTTCGCAAGTATACCCCAATCCGAATACGTCATGCAGGCATTCATTAATGAGATAGCCGCGCCGATCGGGCTGCCGATCTCCTCGTATAAGGACGATAAGCGCTCGCTTGCTATCGCTTCCGACAACCCGTGGCCTTCCTCTTTGGCTTTCGAGATAGCTGCTTCATAGGCCAGTAGTGCGGCGCTGGTGCGACCGGTCAGCCGATTACATTCTGCCTGAATCAAGCCATGCATGGCGGAGCTTCTACCAAAAATGCCTGTCCACTTTTTCATTTTTCGAGAGAGTTGTTCCAGCTTGCGTACGATGACGCGCCTTTTCTTCGGAGCTGCTTCCATAGCTAGTCCGGCCAGCGCTAGCGCTTCATAGATGCGCAATTTGCGATTCTGTACCCAATCCAACGAAAATTTGAGATCTCTACCCCGATTGGCCCAAAACAGTGCTTCCTCATGTTTTCCCGCTAAATAAGCAGCTTCCAGCTTGCAAATACACCTATAGTTATCGTCATTCACTCGATCCAGGCGTTCAGGCACGCTCACGTAACGAAGAAGCAAGGATTCATCCTTTAATGCATCGGTATACAATTTGGCTGCTGAGTGAAGTGCCAACGTTTTATCGTCAGGAATCGTCAACGTCTCATCTTGGATGTAAGAAAGGAGTTCATCCAATTCCCGAATGCCCTCGTTATGCGTAATCATGCAAGTGATCATAGCTAAGTTGGCGGTGATTGCGTCCGAGCTTTCTACCGCTCTTCGCATCACCTTCCGTAAATCTTGTGCCGACTCTTTGGGATACTCCAATTGCTTGGACAGCCCTAAGAAAAAAAGGAGCCGATATTGCTGTACGGAACTGACGTCGCTAACCGAGTACAGCGGTTCCATTACTCTCGTTGGCAGCCAATCATACAGGTTAGGGATCGATCTTTGAATAATCATTTCATACATGCAAATCAGGCTGATCAAGGAATCGATCAACCCTTTATTCAAGCCATAACGAATAAACCTGGTCATCAGCCAGATAAACTGCGCGGGATTGTGAATAAGCCACGGAAGGCTCACACTCAATACGATTTCGGCAGTCGTCAAATATGCTTCGTCAGCTTGTCCGTCGGGTAATTGTTTCAGCTTGTTTCGAACGTTTCGCAGAGCGCGCTGCGTCCCGATGATCTCTTTCAGCAGACTAGCTTTAGAGACCGAGCGGGGAACCGTCCAGCCATAGCGAGTCAACGCTTCTAGGCCGCATTGCACCGCTTTCGCATTGTCGACAAGGGCGTTCATATTAATTTGAGAAATGGCAAGGAAAGATCGATCCTTGTCGTTTAACCGATGAGCAAAAGGCAATAGATTCAAATATTGCTCTCTCGATTGCTCAACTTCCGCGCAATAGTAAAGACACGCCGCGTATTGCAGCATCATCCGGCTAGTGAACTCGTCGGGCTCCTCTTCTCTTAAACCCTCCAGCTTCAAGCCCTGTTCATAAAATCGCTTTGCTTCTTGATACTTCTGCAATTGTACCGCTTTCTCGCCGGCACATTCATTTAGCTTTGCCAGTTCTCGCTTTTCCGGGTCTGTCATCCGATTCAAGCCCCGATTCAAATGATCAACCGCTGCGAGAAAAACGGTAGGCTCATCATTGGATAAGCGTTCGTGCATCGCTCTTCCAATCTTGAGATGCCACTTGCCTTGGTCTCCTTCGAGCGTCGTATAGAGAAACTGTTGAAAAGATGAATAAACAAAAGCGTATACGAAACCGCTATGTGCGATTAACGGCGATCCGTCGTCGCGACTTATGATGCCTTGGCTCTCGGCCAGCTTCAAGTGATGTTCCGCTTCCGCCTCGGAACAGTCGCAAATCCGCGCAAGAAGCGACGAATGAAACCGCATGCCCATCACCGATGCAACGGCGAGTATCAGCTTCGTTTGTTCCGAATACATTAGGTAACGAGCCTCGAATAGACGAATGACCTGTATGGATTCATCTGTCCGAACGATGATTTCTTCCTCCCACATCCATTGATGCCGTTTCGTATCATAGTACAGCTTTTTATCTAGATACCAACTCGTCAATAGCCCTTGGAGTCGTTCAGGATTACCCTCCGTCCTGTGATAGGCCGACCTTGCCAGTGTATGCACGCGAGGTGAATCATCGCTGACGATCGCTGAAATCAGTTGTAGAATATCATTATATTGCAAGTTATCCAGCACGATTCGTTCGGCAGGCGCGCCTTGATCGGAACGAGAAGCGGTTACAAGCATCATACCGTTTACGGTACGTTCCTTTGTAAGTCGGTCGACAAGCGCTAACGACCAGAGATCCAGCCATTCTGCATCATCCAAAAATAAAATAAGCGGCGATCCGTTCTGCGCAATGCAGCGCATCAATGTATGCAATATGTCTTCCGTTCGGTTTTCGGATTCTCCCAGGGATAGAGGGACGTTTGTTTCATCCTTCCACAATAGGTTCGCCTCTGGCAGCAGTCCCGCCAATAGGGAAATCTCATTCCCCAATTCACGCTGAAGCCAGCTTTTTATCGCTATAATCTCATTGGCCGGATAGTTCCATATTTGCTTGAACCATTCGGTTACTACGTGAAGAATAGGTTTAAAAGGGACGTTCTGTTGCCCCGTCTCGCATCGCGCTTGAATAAACACCCCGCCAAGCTCATCCACTCTCTGCCGAAAATACGCTGCCAGTGACGTTTTGCCCGTCCCTTTATCTCCCTTTATGGATAGCGAGACGTACTCGCCCTCAAGTGCTCTTCGAAAAGCCGCCTCCAGCTGTCCGAGTTCTGAAGCGCGTCCAAATAGGCTCGCCGGATACTGAAATCGACTGACGAGATCGTATTTTCCAATATCGAACGGGAGTGACGGTGCTTCATCGTTTATATAAGAAGCAAACTGCTTCAAATCCATGAGTAACCCGTAGGCTGTTTGATATCGATCATCAGGGTTCTTAGCTAGCAATTTCCATATCATTACTTCCAATACCGATTCCCGCAAATATGGAGCCGCTTCACGAAGCAAGACCGGTTTATACACGAGATGGACATAGTTCCAGTCTTCGTGCTGCAATGGTTCATAAGGTAAACGGCTCGTCAGCATTTCATAGAAGATCATGCCGAGAGAGTACAGATCGCTTCGTCGGTCCGGTTTGCGAACAATCAGATTTGATTGCTCCGGGGACCGATACGCCTTGTTTTGTGACACACTATCAGTGAGCTTTATCTTAAAAGGAGATGAATCCACGGTGATCGTGGAGGGATTCAAATTGCCGATCGTTTCGTTGTGCTGATGAATTTGATGAACTAATTCGGTCATTTCAATGGATAGTTTCATAAATTCTTCAATTTGCAAAGGGCCGCCCGATAAAATAGCACTTAATTTCCGTTCACTATGAGTCGTCATGTTTGATGTCTCCAACCGGCTGTATTTATATGGAACACAATAGGATTAGTATATTATATCTATTATATATGCGAACTGACAATGGTCCACAGTCTGTGAGTCTGAGATGTTTTTTACAAAGAAGAGTTCGTCACATTATGACAGATCAATCCGAGAACCCCCTTCTTGCTCTGACGCTGATTATCGGGCATAAAAATACATCGCCATGCTGGTCACAAGTACCATGGCGATGTATTCAGCATGTCCATGCTGCTATATTCAGGAACTGCTTGTTGACTCCTGGTTGACTTCGACGTTTCAGATCATAGCACAAAAAGTACATCGCCACATTCGCGATGTACTCCAAGTTACATACTATTATGCCGATTAAGCCTTCTCTTCGTCCCCCACCGCAACCGGATTCCCCTCCACAGAACTCCAATCGCTCCAACTCCCCGCATACAGCTTCACATTGCGGAATCCTGCGTCTTGCAATGCGAATACGTTCGGCGTAGCCGTCACGCCTGAGCCGCAGTACACGATAATCTCATCGTCCTGCGACAATCCGTTGAAGCGAAGCTTCTGCTCCTCTGGCGATTTCCAGCTGCCGTCGGCGCGTTTGCCTTCGTTCCAGAAGCGATTGATCGCGCCTGGAATATGTCCAGCCTTAGGATCAAGCGGTTCTACTTCGCCGCGATAGCGAGGGGCTTCACGGGAATCGATGACCACCGTTCCCGCTTTGCCGACTCGTGCCTTTACATCGGCTTGGCTAACCAGCATCTCATCGCGTACGTTTACAGTGAACTTAATTCCTTCTATTAAAGAAGGGACATCCGTTCTAACCGGATATCCCGCCGCTTGCCAGCCTGCGAATCCGCCTTCTATTAAATAGACTTGTCCATCATGCCCAAGCTATTGCAGCAGCCAGCGCAGACGGGATGCCATCGCGCCGCCTTGATCGTCATATGCGATAACTGTCGTATGATTGCCAATGCCAATCCGCCCAAGGAGATCTGCCAGCACCCGCGGCTCCGGCAATGGATGACGACCGCCTTCTCCATTCGGACGCTTGGGACTGGAGAGATCCTCGCTTAGATTTAAGTAATAAGCACCGGGAATATGAGCTTCTGCATACGCTCGCTTACCCGCTTCAGAATCGTTAAGCGCGTAGCGCGCATCCACAATAACCGTCCCATTCACACCAAGCTGCTCCAGCACCCAATCCGCTTTTTTAAAATAGGTCATCTCATCCATCCCCTCTACTATTTCTAAAATAGTGCTGCCGCTCGCATATCAATCATTTTTATCATCATCTAACGCTCTCTTTTCATCAAAACACTCCGCTCTATCACTCCGATGGCCGCTGCAGCAGCAGCGCAAAAAACGCTCCCGTTATTTCAATCGCCTTCTCCAAATCATCCGTCGTCCCTGCAAAAGGATGCACCGCTCCGAAAGTATGGTTCGCTCCTTCCAGCGGTGAAAAACGATGCTGCGGAGCAGCAGCTTGGAGAAGATAGTATCCTGTAAGCAATCGCCCAGCATCCCCCGTTCCTTGAATGAATAACACAGGCGTTCGAAGTGACGCCGCTTTAGCTGTGATAGCGAAGCGCATTCGATTCCGATCCAAATCCTCGAAAAACGCAGCGTTAATCGGCATTTCCTGCTTTGTCCTTGCATTCGTCACATAGCCTACCCCATCCCGCAATACCTGCTCGCGGAATTCTTCTCCAAACAGATTGGCCTTCGCTATTCCGTTCCATGTTACTACGCCGCGAATTTCCGGATGCTCGGCTGCGAATATTACGCTATTCCCTCCGCCGCGGCTATGCCCTACTATGAAAATTTGCTGCTTATCCATCAGTTCATCAAGCGGAAGCCTTCCCTCGAGCAAGGCTGCAAGCACAGCTGACAAATCCTTTTGCTCCTGCGAGTAGGTGTTCATCCCGAACTTATCTAGCTCGTCAAAATCATGCTCATTAACGCCGTTAAACGAAAAGTTGAACGTAATAACCGCAAAGTCCTGACCCGCGAATTGCTCGGCCGCATAAGGGAAGAACGCCCAATCCTTGAACCCTTTAAAACCATGCACAAAGAGGAGGACCGGCTTGCGTCCCCCATCTTCCTTCACTCTTATATCGCCTCTTACATACACTCCCGGGTCCAGTTCCAACATAAATGTCTGATGCAAAATACTCCCATTACTCAATAACAGCACCTTCCCCGTCAACATATTTCATTCTATAGCAGCTATTCACTCAGTTAATACCATATCTATCTACCCTGATCATATCACCAACGTGCATTATAGAGGCGGGATTACCTGTAAAATAGTACAAAAAAACTACACCCACGCATCGTTCGCATATCCACGCGCTTCCCAGTACCCTACATGCTCGCCTTTAATCAGCTCAATTCGGTTTAACCATTTTACGGACTTATAGGCATACATTTTCGGTACAATGAGACGAACCGGTCCGCCGAGATCACTCGGGATCGGCTTCCCATCATGCATGACCGCCACCATTACATCATCCATGTCGGCCTGCTCAAGTGTAAGGGTATCTGTATATACACCATCACCCGAGTAAAGCTTCACCGTCTCCGCACCGGGCTGCACACCCGCCATTTTCAGCAATTCTTTAAGTGGAATACCCTCCCACGTGTTTTTGTAAACGGACCAACCGGTCACACAGTGAAAATCACTGACCTGCACCGTTCGCTTCAGCGCCACAAACTGTTTCCAATCCCACTTAAATGTCTTATCGACTAACCCGTCTATCGTAAAGTTCCAATCCGCATTTGTAAAAGAGGGAATCGGCGTTACCGTGTATACACGGAACTGTCCAACAGCTCCTCCACCCGTTGGTGGGGCTGAAGCAGGCAGCGGCTGCGGGGCTGGCAGAAGCATATTGGCATCATTTTCGATCAGCTTATCGATGCTCTGGCTTCCGCCTACACTTCCAAGCGAGTTCCCGAGCCATTTCAGAAAAGAAGGCCCGATCGTGACAGCCAAGCCTATGCCAATTGCACCGCGAATGAATGCTTTGCGCGTATACACCGGCTGAGGCGCTCCCGCTGGATGGATGACGCCCTCTTCCTTCTGCTCGTTTTTGACGGTACGGCGATTCGGCTCCTTCAGCCATTTGACCCGCGTGATGGAATGATAAATGATATAAGGAAGACCAACCCATGTAAGGAGATCATGAATGACTAATGCCACATTAGACACGCTTGGCCCGACGGCTCTAAACTGCCACAGCAGCACGCCCGATCCGAACCAGCCCAGCAATAAGCCTAACACGACGAGTACGTTAAATCTTTGCCAAGGCTTTTGCTTCAACTGCTTCCAATGCTTGCCCGCCAGCGCCAGATAATAGACAACAGGCAGGATGGATGCTATACCGACAACGACATGCGCCCACTTTATCCAAACGCGAACCTCCCCAAGAACGCCGCGCCAGAAGCCGCCCACCAGTATAAGCCCGGTTAATGCCAAAATAACGACAATCCAGCCGTTCCAAGCATGCAGCGAAACGAGCTTTTTACCATAACCCTTGCGAAGACGCTCCAACAGTCCACTCATCGGCTAAGCCTCCTCTTCTCCTCTAAGTCTTTTTTTCGAAAAAAACTTATCCGTATCTTCTGCCGCCTCATACAACGTGAACCAAAATAAGCTCCCGTGATGACTAGGCTGCTGCACGCCTATTTCCCCTCCATATTGCTCTACTAATAGCTTAGCGATGGAAAGTCCAAGTCCCGCACCTCCGCTATCCCGGCTTCGTGAACGGTCTGATCGGTAAAACCGCTCGAAGATCCGCTCTCTATCGGCTTCCGGCACACCTTCCCCTTCGTCAATAACGGAAAAGCGGATAAGCTTCTCCTGCTGCCCGTACCATTCTTCTGCTTCTATTAAAATTAAACCGCCTTGCGGCGAATGCCTCACCGCATTTTCGAGCAAGTTTTGTAGTATGCGTTGCAAGTGACGCGGCTGCATCGTTAAACGAAGCGAAAGCTCCGGCAGCTTAACTCTAAGCTGCAACGATTTCTCATCCAAAGGCTTCGTAAACCGCGGCAACAGCTCGACAAGCACATCCTCCACATTCGCTGGTTCAAACACCGCAGGCTCATGCTTCTTCTCATCCAGCGTCGACAATTCGAACAAATCCTGAATTAATTCGCCAAGTCTTACCGTCTCGCTCCGTATCGTCCCCAAATAATACTTGAAAGATTCTTCATCTGAAATGACACCATCCTCTAACGCTTCTACATAGGACTGCACAGAAGCAAGTGGTGTACGCAGATCATGCGCCATGTTCGCAACGAGTTCCCGCTGCGCCGCCTCGACTGCTTTTATTTGCCGGAAGCTTTCCTCCAAGTGGATGCCCATATGATTGAATTGTTCCGCTAGCTGCTTAAACTCCCTCAGACCTGTATGCTTTACCCTAGCCTTCAAGTCTCCTGCCGCAATTAGCCCGGCCCCCTCACCGATCCTTCTAACAGAATCCTCAAGCGGCCTCACGAACAGAAAGTAAAGCATACACGAAACTATACCCGCTCCCACGGTCGCAAGCGTCAACAAAATGAACTGCTCCTTGGACAGTAACATAAACCGGTAGAACACCAGCTGCAAAATAATAATAAACACGATACTGATTGTATTAGCCAGCATGAGGTAAGAGCGAAGCTTCATACAAATGTTCCTTTGCCGTCCAGCTTATAGCCAATTCCCCATACGGTCTTAATCCAGCTTGGATCGGAAGGATTCTCCTCAATTTTCTCCCTCAAACGACGAATAAGCACCGTAACGGTCGTCGTATCGCCATGATAAGCGAAATCCCATATCTGGTTAAGCAGCTGGCTACGGGAGAATACCTTTCCTGGATAAAGTGCAAGCAGATGCAGCAAGTCAAATTCTTTGGCCGTGAGATCTGCCTCCGCTCCATTAACAACAACCCTTCTCTCCTGCGGAAAGATTGATAATCCGTCAAAAAAAAGTGACTGCCCTGACCCCCCGTCACCGCTGCCATTCGTCTCCGTCCCCTGCTTCTTTGCCACGCTGCCGGCCAAAGACCTTCTCAATATATTTTTAATGCGCAGGACCAGCTCCCTCGGACTGAACGGCTTCGTTATATAATCGTCCGCGCCCATCGTTAAGCCTAGCAACCGATCGGCCTCTTCTCCCCGCGCCGTAAGCATGATGATCGGAGTTTCCTCTTCCTGACGAACCCGATCGCATACCTCCAGACCTCCGAACTTTGGCATCATCAAATCGAGAACGAGCAGGTCCGGCCGATGCTCTCGCCATAGCCGCAAAGCCTCCTCGCCGTCTGCCGCTACCCAAACCGTCCATCCCTCACGTTCCAAATAACGCCTACACACATCTCTTATATTCCGTTCATCATCGGCTACTATTATTTTCGCGCTCAATGCGGGTTCACCCCTCTTTCCTAAAACTTATATCCTCTTCTTAAATTATAACGCCGATAGGACACGGATACGAGTATAGCTGTCTTTTATAGCAATAATTCCCCCGCCATGAGGCGGAGGAATTTTTAAAAAAAGCACAACACACCTTAAAGACCATCCAATAATGCTTGCTAGTTCTTATATAGCTTCATCCGTTGCAGTTTGTGCAACCGAATCACCACTCCTATAGCCGCCAAAATCGTACTAACCATTATTTTCATTGCATTTCTGCTATCTAACTTCCAAGTTCGGGTTTTATGTGAGCTTTGCCAAACAGATACTTTGCTGAATCATCTCCCTAGTTATTTCACCAATCCCCATTACATCTTTTCTTCAGTCTTCATCTCATCCGTTTTCATTTCATCTTTCTTCATATCGTCAGTTTTCATTTCATCCGATTTCATCTTGTCTGTCATCATTTCGTCGGACTTCATCTCATCTTTCTTCATATTGTCAGTCTTCATCTCATCAGTCATCATTTCTTCGGACTTCATTTCGTCAGTCTTCATCTCATCGGACTTCATCTCGTCTTTCATTTCCGTTTGAGAGTTTTCTTTGCCCATGTTATCATTATTCGCGTTGCATGCGCTTAACACCAACATGCCCCCTAGTATTAGTGAAGCCAACATACTTTTTTTCAAAATAATCTCCTCCTTGGAATATCCTATTGTTCTTCTACGGACCAATCGTATCGAACATTGCTAACCATCCAAGAACAATACACTTTCGAAATCATTAGTAAACTATTACAAAAGTATTACATCTCCTCTATCCTGAGGGAAGATAAGTCATTTTCGATCTTTTCATTAAAATCTTGGAACCACATCCATATGCTTCGCCCCATTGTCCTTTTTTAGATGCTCTACGTAGGCTACCGGATAATAGCTGTCAGCTTCTATGGAATTAGGAATTTCTTCTAACCTTGAAAGCTCCAAAAATCATGCCAATCCACTGCATCTTTCAACTCCCTGTTGATTCAGAGCATAAAAAAATACACCGCTCAAGGCATATTGCCTACTTAGCGGTGTATTCAAATCCTACATCGTATCTACACTGTTTCCATAATTTCCACTTAAATCGATCCCAAAATAAAATAAAGCAAGAAGAAAAATGCGATGACGTACATCGTTATCGATACTTCTTTCCTTCGGCCTGTGACCAGCTTCAGTATTGGGTAGGCAATGAAGCCAAACGCAATCCCATTCGCGATACTAAAGGATAGCGGCATAACTGCCATCATCAGATAAGCTGGAAAAGCTTCTGTAAAATCATTAAACGGAATCTCCTTAATGCTCTGAAACATCAGGCAGCCAACAATGATGAGTACAGGTGCAATTGCACTGTTTGGGATTATTTTGAAAAGAGGAATCATAAACAAAGCAGGAATAAACAAAATTCCCGTTGTAAATGAGGTTAGCCCCGTTCTCCCGCCTGATGCAATGCCAGTCGCAGACTCAGCTGCTGTCGTCATCGGACTGCAACCCAGAAGCCCTGCACTTATAACCGAAACAGAGTTAGCCTGAAAAGACCTGCGGAACTTCGCCTTGTCTGGAAGCATCCCAAGCTGGGCGCCCATATTTTGAAAAATAATGACCATCGATAACGAAAAAACAGCTGTCCAAAAATTAAGCGTGCCGATCCCGCTAAAGTCCAAGGCAAAAAACAACTCTCCGTACCCATTAAAGGAAATACTAAAATCACGTAAAGTTGAAAAATCGACGATACCGAGCAGCGCACCAATGCCTGTGCCTGCGATAATGGCAATTAAGAAGCTGCCTTTTACATTTCGCATGAAAAGCGGTATCGCAATCAATAAAGTCAATATCGTCGTTAGGGCATAAGGATCACTCAGCTTAGCTAAAGTAACGAAAGTTCCTTCGCTCGCAACGATGATCCCCCCATTTTTCAAACCTAGAAAAGCAATAAAGAGACCAATACCGGCGGTCATGGCGTTAATCATCGACGTCGGGATCGAGCGCGATAAATAGTCGGCTCCTTTCGTTACCGCAGTTAACATAAATACAATACCCGCCAAAAATACTGCTGCAAGTGCTTGCTGCCACGTAAGTCCTAACGAGAATACCAAAGTAAAAACAAAAAATGCATTGTCTCCCATCCCAGGGACAAGAATTAACGGTGATTTCGCCCAAAGTGCCATCAGCATACATCCGATAAAAGAGCAGATTACTGTAACAATCGTAGCTGCTTCATAAGGCATGCCCGCTAGCTGCAAGATGGCGCCATTGACCGCAATGATATAGGCAACCGTCATAAATGAAGTTGTTCCTGCAACTAACTCCGTACGTACCGTCGTGTTTTCTTTTTCAATATGGAACATTTTCTGCAATCGACTTCCCAAGTGTATAACCACCTTTTATCGTTTCCCAACATCATAGGGTTCCCCTAATGCTTTGGGTGAACGAGCTTTCCCTACTGCTCCAATTAATACGAGTAATGTTAAGACGTATGGAAACATATAGAAGAACTCATTTGGAATGCTAGCAGCAAAATCAAAGATTTGCAATTGGTCCTTTGCTGCTTGGGCTAAACCAAAAAATAGTGAAGCAAGCATCACGCCTATCGGATTCCATTTTCCAAAAATAACAGCCGCAAGCGCAATATAGCCTTGTCCTGAAATGGTATTAAAAGCAAAGTTGCCATTTGAGGTAAGAACAATCGTTGCTCCGCCAAGAGCTGCAAGTGATCCGCTTAAAATAACAGCGATGTAGCGCGTGCGATTTACTTTTATTCCAACCGTGTCTGCTGCGCTTGGATGTTCACCAACAGAACGAAGCCTTAGTCCACCTGAGGTCTTAAACAAATAAGTAAATAGGAAGATGACTAATGCAATGGCAATATACGTAGTCGGATAGGCATTGAAGAACACATTGCCAATGAACGGAATGTCGCTTAAATAAGGAATCGTCACCTTATGAAATACAGTCGTTAGAAGCGGTGTTTCTGCTGAGCCGTCAAAAAGTAATTTTACGAAAAAGAACGTTGAGCTTGCAGCGAGAATATTGATAACAACCCCGCTTACAACCTGATTCGCCTTAAACGTAATGGAGGCGACCGCATGAATGCTAGAAAAGATAATGGTAAATAGGAAGGCTCCAAGCAAGCCTAACCAAGGGGAGAAACCGCCAAAACCCGCTATTTCCGCATAATGAGTCGTTATTGCAGAGAAGAAGGCTCCCGATACCATAAACCCTTCCAGTCCAATATTAATGACTCCCGAGCGTTCGGAAATGAGTCCACCGAGTGCAGCAAAGATAAGGGCAGTTGAGAATACGAGCGTCCCATTTAGTAAATTGCCAATTACCTCCATCTGTCACACCTTCTTCTTTGATTTTAGTTTAATCGTCCGGAAAAGCAACTTAACGATGCCTGGTGCAGCAACAAAAAAGATAATAAATGCAATAATCATCCGAATAATTTCGCCTGGCACCTCTGCACCAAAGCTCATGCCTTGCGAACCATAGGTAAGGCCCCCAATGAGGGACGCAGAGAGGAATACGCCAAGTGCGCTATTGCCGCCAAGCAAAGCTACAGCTATACCATCAAAACCTAGGCCAGATGAAACCGAGTTGATAGCCACATAGTTGAACACGCCTAACACTTCAAAGGTACCAATCAAACCGCCAAATACGCCTGAAATAAACATGGTACGAACCATAACATTCGAAACCTTCATTCCTGCATATTTTGCAGCATCAGAATTAAGTCCAACTGCCCGCAGCTCATAACCCCATGTGGTCTTGGTTAAATAGATGTGGTAGAAAATTACCGCAATAATCGCAATCACAAATCCCCAGTGAATACGTGCGCCATCCATCAGCTCTGAGAGCCAGCTAATTTGAATACTAGCGGATTCATGAATCAAGGCGGAGCGTTGCGTACCTGCTTGCGGCATGAACGTCCGAATAATATAATTCGCCAAATAAAGCGCTATGAAATTAAGCATGATGCTGGTAATCACTTCATTAATGCCACGTTTTGCCTTAATATAACCCACTAGCGCTCCCCACATCCCGCCAAGCAAGGCGCCAACTAGGACAGCCAGCAGCGCATGCAGCACAGGCGGCAGACTAAACTGTGTGCCTACAATTAAAGCGCCGAGCGATCCCATAATAATCTGACCGTCTACGCCAATATTAAACATGCCAGAACGAAAAGCAATCGCTACGGCCAAGCCGCTCATCATAAGCGGTACAATCGTACGCATAGCTTCTCCAAAATCGTAACGGCTGCCGAATATTTTATCGATTAGAGATTTATAGGCCAGCATGGGATCGTAGCCGCCAATCCACATAATAATGGCGCCTAACAGCAAACCCATAACAATGGCAACAAGAGGGATAAGTGCAGATTCCCGTTTGAAAATACTCATTATTTTATTCATGGATGCCTTCTCCTTCATGCTTGCCTGCCATCATCATTCCTAATTGCTGATCATTTGTTGTTTCTGGCGTGGTTTCTCCAACAATTTGTCCGCCGAATAGGACCAGAATACGGTCTGCTACATTGAGTATTTCATCCAGCTCAAACGAAATCAGCAAAACAGCTTTGCCTTGATCACGTTCTGCGATTAACTGCTGATGCACAAATTCAATCGCGCCTACGTCCAGCCCTCGCGTGGGCTGAGCCGCAATCAAGACCTGCGGATTTTTATCGATTTCGCGTGCGATAATGATTTTTTGCTGGTTTCCTCCTGACATCGAACGAACGAATGTATCAATACCTGGTGTGCGTATATCAAACTCGTTCACTAACCGCGTTGCCATGTCATCCATCGTTTTCTTATTAATAAAACCGTGCTTGCTTATTTCTGGTTGATAATACGTTTGCAAAATTGTATTTTCACTGACAGAAAAGTCCAGAACGAGTCCATGTTTATGCCGATCCTGCGGAATATGTGACATTCCCGCTTCAGAAATCGTACGCGGAGCAAGATTGGCGATGCTTTTGCCTTGCAGCCAAATTTCACCTGAACGTATGCTTTGCATACCTGTTAAAGCTTCGATTAGCTCTGACTGGCCATTGCCGTCTACACCAGCAATACCGACAATCTCGCCCGCCCTTACGGAGAAGCTGAGATCATTAACAGCAGCCTTGCCGTTACTGCCTGTAACCACTAAATTTTTCACTTCTAATAACGCTTTTTTCGGGTTAGCTGCTCTTTTGGCAGTTTTAAAATTAACTTCTTTGCCTACCATTTTTTCCGCTAATTGCTGCGCATCGCTCGATGCTACTTCCACACTTTCAATCCGCTTACCACGCCGAATAATGGTGCAAGTATCTGCTATTTCCATAATTTCCTTCAGCTTATGAGTAATGAGAATAATAGATTTGCCCTCAGCGACAAGACGCTTCATAATAGCCAATAATTCTGTGATCTCTTGTGGAGTTAACACAGCAGTAGGCTCATCAAAGATTAGAATATCTGCTCCGCGGTATAGTGTTTTTAAAATTTCTACGCGCTGCTGCATCCCTACACTGATCGATTCGATGGTTGCCATTGGATCAACATCAAGCTTATAACGTTCAGATAGCTCTTTTACCTTTTTACTTGCTCCTTTAATATCAATCTTCATCCCTTTTTTGGGTTCCATTCCGAGAATGATATTTTCCGTTACCGTAAAAGGCTCTACCAATTTAAAATGCTGATGCACCATCCCAATTCCGAGCTCAATTGCCTTGTTTGGACTATCCATCAGCTCATGCTTCCCATTTACATGAATCTCGCCTTCGTCTGGCTGATATAATCCGAATACGATACTCATTAGGGTGGATTTCCCTGATCCATTTTCCCCGAGCAAAGCATGAATTTCTCCACGCTTTAGCTGCAAGCTAATCGAATCGTTAGCGACTACGCCGGGGAATCTTTTGGTTATCCCTTTCAGCTCTAACACGACATCTGTCTTAGTCATATAAGACCCTCCCCAAAATATTCGTCCCCTCACTCTATCAAGGACAATGATAGAAGAGGGGACGAAATCGCATTATTTTTCCGGTACGACGATCTCGCCATTTATGATTTTCGTGCGATATTCCTCGACCTTAGCAAGAACTTCCGGCGCTACATTCGTTTTCGAATTTGGAGCAATATCGACTCCATTTTCTTTGAGGCCCATTAATGTCACTTTACCCGCCGGGAAATCGCCTTCAGCTAATTTTTTTGAAGCTTGGTAAACAGCCTCATCTACTTTTTTGATCATCGAAGTTAATGTAACATCATCTCCGAAAGTTAAAGATTGATCTTTATCCACGCCAATGACCCATACTTTTCCGCCCTTGCTATTACGTTCCTTCGCTTCATTAAATACACCATTGCCTGTTAGTCCTGCTGCATGGAATATGATATCTGCACCATCGTTATAGATGGTAGAAGCTGCAGATTTCCCCATATCTACCCGGTTGAATAGCCCTGTATAGTTAACGATTAATTTTGCATCTGGATTTACAGCTTTTATCCCTTCGCGGAAGCCCGCTTCAAACCGTTTAATAACGGGAATATCCATGCCGCCGATAAAGCCGATTTTATTTGTTTTTGTCGTTAAACCTGCGATAACACCAACTAGGAACGAGCCTTCTTGCTCTTTAAAAGAAATAGCGGCTACATTCGGGAGCACAAGGTCAGAATCGACAATTCCAAACATCTTATCTGGATTTTCTTTGGATAGCTGTGTTACTGCATCAGCTAAAGTGAAGGCAGTTGCCCATGTTAAATCATAGTTTGCTTTGACAAATTGATTTAAGTTAGGAACAACATCGCCATCTGTTTTTGGTTCCAGGTACTTCACTTCAAAACCAAAGTCCTTCTTTAATTTCTGCAACGCTTCCCAAGCACTTTGGTTAAAGGATTTGTCATTTACACTGCCAAGGTCAGTAACCATTCCGACTTTCAGCTTTTTAAGCTCTTGTTTATTATCTGTACCTGCAGCCCCTGCGTTGCCCGTATCGTTTTTTTGACCGCATGCTGTTATGACTAACGTAAAAATCAGTATTAAAGGCAATAATGCTTTCATTGTTTTTTTCATTGTAAATTCCCCCTAATGTTTTATTCCTCGTTATTGGTTTGATTTACTAACAATTCCAAGAAGCTTTCCCCGATAGCTGGTTTAGTGACCATGAAATTTTCTGCAATCGTTGCAGCTAAATCAGCAAATGTGCTTCTTGTGCCAATAGAAATGCTGTCCTTTACTAACGATGGGCTGTAAATCAAGATAGGTACATATTCACGGGTATGGTCCGTTCCTGGCGCAGTTGGGTCGTTGCCGTGATCAGCCGTAATGATAAGTAAATCGTTGCCCTCCATTTGCTGCATAAGCTCTGGTACATACTGATCGAACTCTTCAAGGCAGGCTGCGTATCCTTTAGGATCGCGACGATGGCCATATAAAGAATCAAAATCAACTAAGTTTGTGAATAACAATCCGTGGAAAGGCCGATTCAGCAGCTTAATCGTTGCCTTGATGCCATCCAAATTGCTCTTTGTTGGATAGGATTCATTAATTCCTTGCCCTGTGAAAATATCGTTGATCTTCCCGACCGAAATAACATCGAGGCCTTCATTTTTCAGATGATCAAGCACGGTTTCTCCAAATGGCTTGAGTGCATAATCATGCCGATTAGGTGTACGTTTATAAGCTCCCGGCTCACCGATGTAAGGCCTCGCTATGACTCGGCCAACTACATAAGGATCATTCAAAGTTAGCTCACGCGCAATTTCACATGCATGATATAGCTCATTTAATGGAATAACATCCTCATGAGCTGCGATTTGGAATACGCTGTCGCCGGAAGTATAAACAATCCATGCGCCCGTTCGGAGCTGCTCTTCTCCATACTCGTCCAAAATTTCAGTTCCAGAAGCCGGCTTGTTTCCAATCACCTTGCGACCGGTCAAGGCTTCGAACTTCTCAATCAATTCCGCTGGAAATCCATCGGAATAAACTTGAAAGGGCACCTTTACTTCGAGTCCCATGAGTTCCCAATGACCCGTCATCGTATCTTTGCCTACGGATACCTCCGCCATCTTGCCATAAGATGCTAGAGGTTTATCCGCTTTCAAGATGGTAGCCAGTGGGGCAATATTACCTAGACCCATAGCTGTAAGATTTGGTAATTTCATGTCCGGTACTTGCTCGCAAATATGTCCTAAGGTATGGCTGCCTTCATCTCCGAAAGCTGCAGCGTCCGGTAATGCACCGATACCAACACTATCCAGCACAATCACGCTTATTCGCTCGAATTTCATAAATACACCTCATTTTTCAAAAAAAAGCTAAGGCCATACATTGCTATTTTCCACCCAATCCATGCTACAATACGTTTCTAGCCGTTTCGCAATCTCTTACCTAAGAGTTGCTTAAATATTGAAATGCGAAAGGAAAATTCTTATGATCGACAACATCTCAGACATCTCGATTTTCTCGGACATTCCTAAAGATGAATTGCAAAAAATAACCCCATTGCTCAAAGAACGACGGTTCAAGAAGAACCATGTTCTAATGTTTGAAAATGACCAAAGTGACGAGGTTTATCTTATTCGCTCAGGTATGATCAAGATTTATCGCATGTACGAAGGAAAAGAAGTCGTTCTGAGTATTACTAGTGCCGGCGATATCATTGGAGAAGTAGAAGCCCTCTCCAGCGATAATCATCGGATCTCATCCATAGAAGCCTTAGAAGACGTCAACGTTTGGCTGCTGTCAAAACGGGATTTCCTGCAGCTTGTAGATCAATATCCTTCCATCCTGCGAAACGCTTACAAAATTCTTGTAGAGCGAACTCGGATGCTCAATCGCATGATTCGTTATTTGACCTTCCATGACGTACGTGGAAAAGTAGTTAATCTCATTATGGATCTCTATTACAACTATGGAGTCGCCAGTGATAACGCATACAAAATCGATTTAAAAATTAATCAATCCTTGTTCGCCAACATGCTCGGAGTCACGCGAGAATCCATCTCCAAAACGCTGGGTGAGTTTCAAGCCGAAGGACTGATCGACATTCGTGATAAGTACTTATACCTCCTTGATAAGGAAATGATAGAATCGATCTGTAATGAAACCGAAGAGCTTCCTGCAATGCGTAAGTGGCATAACATTTAACGATGCCGTGCACCTAATAATACAAATGACAGCGCTTTATTTCCGTAACTGCGCTAACAGTTATTTTGTGAACCAGTTCACAAAAGTTAAGTAATCCCTTTAACATAATGTGGATATCGAATCATGCTATGCTTCTCGTGCATTCTTTTTTGTGATGCACGATAAGAAACATTGGAGGGAATTCACATGAGTTTTCATATTGAAGCAAAGATTGGCGAAATTGCAGAATCCGTCTTATTACCTGGAGATCCGCTGCGCGCAAAGTATATTGCGGAGACCTTCCTCGAAAATGTCGTCTGTTACAACAATGTACGTGGCATGTTAGGCTTTACAGGCACATATAAGGGCAACCGTGTATCGATTCAAGGTACAGGAATGGGTATGCCTTCTGCGTCCATATATATTCAAGAATTGATCAACGATTATGGTGCCAAAAATCTCGTTCGTATCGGAACATGCGGTGCTATTCAAAATGATGTGAATCTCCGCGATGTTCTTATTGCGCAAGCAGCGGCTACCGATTCCGCTATCATTCGCAACCAATTCCCTGGGTTTGACTTCCCTCAGATTGGAAACTTTGATCTAATTAAAACCGCTTATGAAATTGGAGAGGCCAAAGGCCTTAACCTGCGCGTAGGTAACGTGCTGTCTTCTGATGTTTTCTACACGGAAGACAAAGATGCCGTGACCAAGCTAGGCCGCCATGGCGTATTGGCAGTAGAAATGGAAACAGCCGCACTTTATTATTTAACAGTTAAATTCGGCGTAAAAGGTCTCAGCCTCCTAACGGTAAGTGATCATATTCTTACTGGAGAACAAACGACTGCACAAGAGAGACAAACGACCTTCAACGATATGATTGAAGTCGCACTAGAAACCGTAGCTAAATAGATCCTTAACTAACAGTCAGAACCCTGTCACAGCTCATCAACCTATACATTGGATTTTAAAAAAAGAGCTCGATTCCACTTCGGAATCGAGCTCTTTCTCTGCATAAAGCCCACATGGCGATGAATTCAATTCTTTCATACTACATTACGGCCCTTAGCTCTTACAGTCAGCTGACCAGACCAAAGACGGGGCATCCCCTTTACTAAAGTCCGTTTTAAATTCTTTTAGATCTCTATATATTAGATAAATATGGTAATTTTTATATAGAGGGAGAAGCTAAACATGTGGAGGTTTGTTCGCAAAATTATGTTTTCCCTGCTCGTCATTCTTGTGGTGCTGGCAGGTCTCGGAGCCGCTTATCAATGGTACGGTTCCAAGCAGGACCGAAAAACATATAAACCTACCGGGAAACTGTATAATGTAGCAGGCAGCAAAATGCATCTCTATTCGGAAGGTACAGGTGATGCAACAATCGTCTTCGCTTCAGGGTGGGGAACGACGAATCCCTATGCCGATTTTTATCCTTTGTATGAAGGACTGAAGCAGCATGTGAAGATTGTGGTCTATGACCGTTTCGGTTACGGATACAGTGATATGACAGACAGAAAGCGGGACATCAACATGATTATCGACGAGATTCATGAGCTGCTTCAGGTCTCTGGGCAGAAGCCGCCTTATATTTTTGCCGCCCATTCAATGGGCTCTCTGGAAACTATCCGGTACGCGCAACGTTTTCCAGAAGAAGTGAATGGCATTCTGCTTATAGAGGGCGGAAGTCCTGAATATTACAAGTCCAGCCCGGAGCTTACTCTTATTCCTTGGATGCAAAAAGGACTCCGGACATTTGGCATACTGCGGGCTTTGAATCATATGGATGGCTTCGTAAAATGGCTATCCGATGAAAGCAACGGGGAAAAGCTATTGCCGGAGGAGCTGAAGGAATTAAACCGCAAAGCCTTGCTGCTAAGGACTGGAAACCGAAATATGACGGATGAAATGAGCCAAAGCCGAGAGAATGCCAAAATGGTGCTTGAGGGAGGAAAACCGCTGAAAATTCCCATTACCGTATTGACTGCGGACTATTTTGGCAAGCTGGACGATGATCAGTCATGGGCAGACAGTGAAGCAGCGCTTCCTTCATGGTCTGTTTCCGGCAAGCAAACCATCGTGAAAGGCAGCTCCCATTCCCTCCATAGCTATCAGCCAGGCATTGTTGTTGATGAATTGCTTCAATTGGCGGGTCATGCTGAAGCATTCGAATAGATTAGCTATAACAAAAAAAACAGATCATCCTCCTAAGAGGAATGATCTGTTTTCTTAACTTGTCTTATTTAATGCCTTGCTCAGTTACATAAGCTTGCCATTGTTTCGTGTATTCCGCTTGAATTTTCTCAAGGCCTGCTTGTTTTGCTTTTTCCATGAACGTTTTCACGCCATCTTCTACGTTTTTCACGAGACCTGCATTCAGCGGGAACAAGTATTGTTTCTCTACCTGCTCAAGTGCTGCTCTCTCTGCTTGGTATGGTGTGTAATCTTCTGCGAAACCTGTGAATTTATCAGGCACTTGAATTTTATCAAGCTCATCGAAGATCGCTTTTACGCCATCATAGTTTTTGTCGAACAGCATGAACTCAGGGTTTCTCCAAGCCCAACCGTTCATTCCCTCACGAGGGAAGCCGTTCGAGTTCGAATCGCCGATCATCGAGTAATAACCGTCTTTTACTTCATAGTTTTTGCCTTCTACACCGTATTGCGTAAGCATGTTGTAGCGTTTGTCCGTAACCAGCTTCTCGTAGAACGCAAGCGCGCGCTCAGCGTTTTTGCTGCTAGCTGGAATAGCGAATCCGTTGTGGATTGGGTGAACTGGCGTTGCAATTCCATTTGTTTTTGGGAATGGGTGGTAGCCGAGCTTCCAATCCGGGTGAGTTGCTTGAATTTTGATTACCATATCATTATAGCGAGTCGGGTTGTCCCCAATAATTGCTGCAGCTTTGCCGCTTGTGATTTGATCCTGCAGCGTATCTTTAACAGCCAGCACGTTTTTCACCATGTAGCCGTTATCCTGCCAACGCTTCATTACCGTCAAATCTTGAATTTGCTCATCTGAACCCCAGTAAGAATGTACTTCATTAGGTGTTGCATAGTCGATGCCGATACCGTATGGCAGCGCACCAACTGGAGAATGGGAAATACCAATGAAACGATCCATTAGGTTTGTTTTCACATCCGAGTTCATCGAAAGCGGTGTAACCGTTGGTTCATTTTTCTTGATTCCGTCTAGGTATTGCTCGAACGTTGCAATATCTACTGGTGTAGGCAGATTGTATTTCTCGCGAAGATCCTCACGCCATACAAAACCATCCGTTACATACTCCTTGTACGTAGCTGGAACCGTGTAGATTTGACCGTCGATTTTTACAGCTTCCCACATATCTGCTGGCACGTAAGAGTTAAGCGTAGGCGCTGCTACGGGAAGAATCTTGTCTAGCGCTTGGAAAGCGCCTTTCTTCGCATACGATTGGTATTGCGTCCAATCCGCTGTGAAGATCAAGTCAACCTGTTGGCCTGATCCAAGCAATAGCTTGTACTTTTGATCCCAATCTGTCCAAGACGTGTAGTTAAATTTAACAGTAGCATTCAAATCTTCCAATGCCATTTTGTTGACTTGCTCTTGAATAGAAGCGATATCTTTAGGAGCATCGCCTAACATATAAAATTGCAATTCCACTTTTTTCGACGTATCGATACCTGATTTTTCGCCGCCTTCATTCGTTGCGCCTTCGTTAGTTGTACCCTCTGTGTCTTTTGGAGCATCGGTGGCGCTACTGCCGCTGTTTCCATTGTTATTCGATCCGCAAGCTGCTAGTACTGTAATAAGCACGATGATGGATAGAAACATGGAGACCGCTTTTGCTGCTTTCTTAGTCATGTGAATCCTCCCTTTAATAAGTTCTTATCTATGTTAGCTAAACGTGGAATGATTGATCCCTTGTCTAGTTCTAACCTTTAACCGCACCAATCGTCAATCCTTTTACAAAATAACGCTGCACGAACGGATACAGGAACAGGATTGGTCCTGTAACGATAATGGACATTGCCATCTTCGTTGATTCTGTCGGCATGTCGGAGCCTAGCGAGACGCCAGTTCCCGAGCCCATTTGCGCAACGAAGCTCATCGCATTAATAACGTTGTACAAGTAATATTGCAGCTGGTACTTCGTCGTGTCGTTAATAAACAACGAGGAAGTGAACCAGTCATTCCAATAATGAAGCGCCAAGAATAAACCTACGGTTGCGATGCCCGGCATCGACAGCTGAAGCACAATCCGGCTATAAATGGTAAAGTCGTTTGCGCCATCGATTTTAGCCGATTCAATAACCTCATCCGGTACTGCGGAGCGGATAAAGTTTTTCATCAGAATAATAAGGAAAGGCGTCATAAGACCCGGCAATATCAACACTTCAAGCTTGTCAGTCAGCTTCAAATACTTGGTCATTAGGATGTACCAAGGCACCAGTCCGCCGCCAAACAGCGTCGTGAAATAAATCATAAAAGCAAAGAAATTGCGATATTTGAAATCCTTGCGCTGCAGGACGTATCCAGCCATCGTCATCAGGAACAATCCAAGCGTCGTCCCGATAACCGTGGTTAGCGTGGTCACGCCATAGGCTTGCAATACCTGCTTCGGAAAACGGAACACCGTCGCATAACCCTCAAAAGAAAACACAGTTGGAATGAGATGGTAGCCATCTCTTATAATGGCTTCATTTTGCGTAAAAGAAGCAGATATAATGAGCAGGAACGGAAACAAGCAGGCTACAGTTGAAATGAGGATGACTATAAAAGCGATGAGTCTAAACCATTTCATATAATTGTCGTCTTTGATTTTCATGGGTACCTCCTACAGTTAGCTGATAGCGATTGCTTCAAATCGTTTAGAACAATGCGTACTCGTCGTTGATTTTCTTGATGATATAGTTGACGGTCATGATAAGAACGAAGCCGAATAGCGATTGGTATAGACCAGCGGCTGTCGACATGCCGATATCGAACGTCACTTTCAGTGAACGGTACACATACGTATCGAGAATATCTGTCGTATTGTAAAGCACGCCGTTGTTGCCGATCAGCTGGTAGAACAAGTCGAACTGGCCTTTCATGATACTTCCGAGTGCGAACAGCAGGAGCATAACGAATGTTGTCTTCAGCATCGGAACGGTAATGTACCAGATACGCTGGAAAATGTTCGCACCGTCGATTTTGGCAGCCTCATAATACTCTTCGCTAATTCCAGTAATCGATGCTAGGTAGATAACCATGCTGTACCCGATATTTTTCCATAGGTAGAAGATGATAATGAGGAACACCCACACCCATGGCGTATTGTATACGTCCAATGATTCGTATCCCAATGACTTCAGCGTCGAATTCAGAAATCCGCTCTCATAGTTGAACACGTTGTAAACGATGACACTAAGAATAACGAAGGACACGAAATACGGTAGAAACATGATCGATTGCGTCAGCTTCTTAAACCATTGCAAGCGCAGCTCGCTTAGTAGAATGGCAAGCGCAATAGCGAGCACGTTTCCGAGTAGAATAAATACGATGTTATAGCCGACCGTATTTAAGGTTAGTCTTGCGAGAACCCCCGATTTCCATAAAAACTTGAAGTTGTCGAGTCCAACGAATTGGCTATTGAACAAGCTTGTGTTGAAGTCGAACCTTGTGAAAGCGTAGTAGATACCCACCATTGGAACATACGAGTTAATTAGGAAGAAGATAAGCGCCGGCAATAACATAAGGAAGAGTATACGATTCGTTACAAGCTCCCTAAGCACTCCATTTTTTTTCAACATGCAGATGATGTCTCCTCTCAAAGCGTTCTTTTCTATTTCGTGTTGTCTGCTGTTCTCACTGTACGCCGCCCCTGTTTTGGGAGAAAGAGTAAGATTGCAAAGTCAGTGAACGAATTAGCGAAATGAACAGTGAACGATTTAAACTTTTATGTATTAACAAGCCATTTCACTCGGAATAGGCGTCAAAAAAACCACAAGATCGTCTGCTCGAAGTGTCATTCGAGACGAACGAAATCGTGGTTTTTAGAATCATTGCTTATGCTTTTTGCAAAATCATAACGCCATACGGCTCTATTTCTACCGTTCCACTCACCTGACGATTAGTTAATAGGTCGAAATAGCTCACATTTTCGAGAGAAATCGTCGATTGATGGCTGTTATGGTTCAAAACAAACGTATATACCTGATCCCCTTTGACTCTCTGCGCGAGTTCTACACCTGCTGATGCTGTGAACGGAGCAACAATCTGATGTTTTGCGCACAACGTTTGGATCAGATTCGCTAACAGCTTTTGTTCCGGCGCTGTAGCTACGTAATAGGCTTCACCTGAACCAAATGCGTTTACCGTCAGCGCTGGCATGCCCGCGTAAAAATCTTTGCCATACGTCCCGATTGCTCTCGCTCCCTCAAGATGAAGAAGATCACATAGCAAACCACACTCATATGTTCCTGCTACATGGCCAAATGCCTCGCCAATTTCAACACTATTGCGCATCTCAGGCAGTAGGCTGTCAATCTCCTCCACCCATAGTCCCAGCAAATTGCGGAGCTTGCCCGGGTATCCGCCAAGCGTAACCAGGTCGTTCTCGTTGACGATGCCGCTGAAGAAGGTAGTGATGAAGGTGCCTCCATTTTGTACAAACGCTTCAATTCGCTCAGCAACACCTGGCTTTAACATATATAGCACGGGAGCTACAACAATTTTGTATTTGGAGAAATCGCTCAGCGGACTAAGCACATCGATCGCCACATTCTGATCGTAAAATGCTTTGTAATACTTTTGCGCTTGATCCAAATAATTCAGATCAACACTCGGCCCGCTCGTAATTTCCACTGCGTTCCACGTATCAATATCGAACAATAACGCGACCTCGGCATGAACCTCCGAATCAAGCAAACGATCGCCAAGCTCATCAAGCTCACGCCCGAGCGCAGCACATTCACGAAATACTCGCGTATCCTCGTGACCGACATGCTCGATAACTGCACCATGATATTTCTCGCATGCCCCGAATGAGCGGCGAAGCTGGAAGAACATAACCGTGTCTGCGCCATGCGCAACGGCTTGATAGCTCCAAAGCCGCATTACGCCGGGACGCTTTAAGCTATTATAAGGCTGCCAGTTTTGCTGGCTCGGTGTTTGCTCCATCAGCATGAAGGGCTTGCCGTCCTTTAAGCCGCGCATATAGTCATGGCGCATTGCCACATTGCCCATAGGCTCATTCATTTGCGGATAGCTGTCCCAAGAGACAACATCCATCGCTTCGCCCCATTTTTTCAGATCAAGACCGTTAAATAAGCCCCAAATATTCGTCGTAATCGGAATATCCGGCGTAACCGCCTTCAGCTCCGCATATTCAATTTGGTAGCAGCCGAGAATAGAATCGGACATAAAACGCTTGTAATCAATCGCCATGGGCTGGAAATTACGGTTATCTCCGTTTAAATTGGATGGCGGTACGATTTCCTCCCATTCGTAGACGGTGTGTCCCCAAAAGCTCATATTCCACTCAGCATTCAGCCGCTCAATTGTCTCGTATTTCAACTTCAACCATTCGCGGAATTCCGCCGCACAGCTGCTGCAATAACAATGCGTGCCGTATTCGTTGTTAATATGCCAAATGAGCAGTGCCGAATGATCTTTGTATCGCTCGGCTAATTTACGTGCCAGCTGACCCGATAATCTGCGATAGGTCTTGCTGTTTGGACAAAAGTTCGTACGTGCGCCATGCGTGCGCTTTCTTCCGTCCACATCAACAGGCAGCACATCCTCATATTTGCGCGACATCCATGCCGGCTGTGCAGCGGTTGATGTGGCGAGACAGGCATAAATCCCATTTTCCGCGATGAGGTTCAGCAGCTTGTCCAGCCATCCAAAATCATACGTATCCTCCGATGGCTGCAGCTTCGCCCAGCTGAATACAGGAAGCGTCACTACATTAATTCCCGCTTCTTTAAAAAGACGCATATCCTCATGCCATATCTCCTCCGGCCACTGATCCGGGTTATAATCTCCTCCATACCAAATCTGCTTCAGCTTCGTATTAATCATATCTTCACGGTCCCTTCTGCCATCAGCGCCATATTCCGTGACATTCTAACGGATAAAGCACCCCGTTGTCATCCAACTTCCAGCGTTTCGCCGATAAGTTCACTGTGGTTTATATTGTTCACTCCATAAAATCAAGTTCATTCACCTTCATTTATTTGGTTCATTGCACCAAGCTGCAAGTGAAGATTATAATGTTCCTTGTATCAGCGAGCTGACTAGTGAAATATTCAAACTAATTCCTAAAAGGCATTCGATCAACGTTTGGCTATATAGGGAAGCGCTTACGCTAATACAGCTAACCATGTTAATTCCAAAATGTTCTACATATATAAAGGGGGAGCCAACATGCCAGCTGTTCAATTGAAAAACAACGGAAAACTATACAGTAAGCTGCTGTTCACGATCACTTTGTGCATCGTGCTTACTCTAATGGTATCCTCCTTGTTTAATTTCTTCACTTACATGCAGATCGATTTGAAGAAAGCCTACCAGTCAGACGTCAGCAATCTAACCCAAACGAGTAAAGAAGTTATCAGTATGACCGAGAGTGCACAGTCCCTCTCCTTCCAAATCTATCGAACCTTCAGTGTCTCTAAGCTAATGTTTTACAATGACCCTAACATCTATGATGTAACGGCAGCGATGAACGAATTGAACAACTATTTGAACTCTATGCCGTTCATTGAATCCATTTATGTGTACAATTCGGCCAATGGCTTGTTCTACACTGCCAGCCGTCAAGCCGAAGGGGGCACGTTCAATAAAGAGGAGCTTGCAGATAAAGGGATACTAGATATTCTCGATAACTACCAGGAGTATCGTCCGTTCACGCCTATTCCGAGAACGTATAAAACAGTTAACCTCACCGGTGAGCAGCTTACGAAGGCTTACACCTATTTAGGTTATGATGCTATCGGTCGTACGCAAACGATTAATTCTGCTGTTATTATTAATATTTCTTCCGCTTGGATCAACAAAGACATTGGCGTCAATAAGAGCGACAGCGAGGGTAAATCCTATATTCTCGACAATCAGAACCTTCTGTTATCCGGTGATACCCTTTTACCTAAAAAACTAAGCAACGAGGATAACCAAATCATTAATGAAAAGATTAAAAACAAAGAGTCTGGTTATGTTGTTGCCGACTTTGACGGGAAGAAGTCTCTCATCTCGTATACTTCTCCCGATTCCTTGGACTGGCAATACGTACGTGTGACACCATACAAGCATGTAACTAAAGCTATTTATTCCATCCGAAATACAACGATCATGATTGCTGTCATTATTTTGGTCATCGGCTTATTCATTTCATGGCTGCTCTCCCGTATGCTGTATCGGCCGATTCATCAAATTATGAATAAGATGAACATTCTCGAAACAGAAAAACGCAACAGTTCCTATACCATTAGGCAAAATATGCTGCGCAGCCTTATCCAAGGCTCGCAATCACTGCAAACAAACGCACAGCTGCAGAAGCTGATGGTCAGCGGAATTACTTTCGACTTTCATGCGCGTTACCGCGTCGTCCTCTTAAAAATTGACGAGCTCGCGGCTCTGAAGCAAAATCGCGGTGACGATCTGCATGTTTATAAGTTTGCCATTATGAATATCGCTTCCGAGATTGCTCATAACGATTATCGAGTAGAAACCGTCGACATGGATGCCGATTATGTCATCATGCTTCTAGGCCGGCCCGACGAATCCGATGAGCTTGATGACGAGATGCTTCGAAACATGCTTGCCAAAATTCAGCGTTCCTCGTTGGACTTTTTGAAAATTGGTCTCTCGATTACGTATAGCCCTGAGGCCTTTCAGGCACAGCAGCTCTCTACCCATTACAAGCTGGTGAAGGAAGCATCGCAGCATCGCTTGTTCTATGGTCTTGGCTCTTTAATTAACGGACAGGATATCATATCTCTGAAATCGAAGGAGTATATTTTCCCCGCTGACAAAGAGCGGAAATTGACTGATGCTTTAATGACCTCAAAGACCGAGGAAGCCAAAAAACTGTTTGCAGAAATCGTACAGGAGACGGCGCAATATCCGATCCATGTCGTTCAGCTTGCCATCTCGCATCTAACGATGACCGTCAACAATATTTTGTTCACGATTCAAAAAAACAACAGCTTGGACGTTGAAGCAAGCCTAAGCATCCATATTCCAACGCCGGATCATTTTGAAACGATTAATGAGCTTAATGATGTTTTCTTCTCCTTGTTCGATGACATTCAAATGAAGCTTTCCATGAAGCGCTCCACCAAACAAGGTGATTTGATTCGCAAGATTAATGATCTTATCCAAAAGGAATACGCGAATCCGAATTTGAGCCTGAACTGGATTGCTGATGAATTAGACATGTCCTCCATCTATTTGAGCCGGGTATATAAACAGCAGACGCTGGCTACTATTGTTGATGYCATTAATAATGTACGTATGGAACGTGCGAAGGAGCATTTGGAGAATACCGATTTGTCGATCGTAGATATAGCGGTGAAGAGCGGCTATACGAGCAGCTCCTACTTCCACCGAATGTTTAAAAAGAGCTTTGGCGTAACGCCTTCCGATTATCGTAAAACGAAGCTGGGTTAACACTTTATACTATCTTCGAATAATCGCCACACAGTTAGATTATTTATAATGTACCCCTTTCCTTTGCTTTATATAGAGCAGAAAGGGGTATTTTATTATATTAGGCTAGTAATGCGTGATTTCAACAAAGAGCAGTAGTGTAAAGCAAAGGGAGCATGCTGAGTCATTTATTGATAAATGAGTAAAGTTCAGTTAGCATGTTGGTGAAGGCTATTTTAGTATATGGGGGTACAATGGAATGAAACAAAATAAATATGATGATTCAACTTTCTTCTCACAATATAAGGAAATGGCTCGTTCCACCCATGGACTTGAAGCTGCGGGAGAATGGCATGTATTCAAATCCTTACTGCCAGACTTAAGTGGGAAAAGCGTACTTGATTTAGGCTGCGGCTTCGGCTGGCATTGCCTCTATGCTCGTGAACAGCAAGCAAGCTCAGTCGTAGGTGTTGATATTTCTGAGAACATGCTGCAAAAAGCTCGGGAACAAACGAATGACGCCGCCATTACCTACATACAGATGCCGATTGAAGATATCGCATTCTCAGATTCTCAATTTGATATCGTTATCAGCTCATTAGCTTTTCACTATATCGAATCCTTCGAGGCCCTGTGCAAAAAGATACATGCTTGTCTAAAGCCGGGGGGCTCCTTCATTTTTTCAGTGGAGCATCCTATATTCACTTCTCGTGATGAACAAGATTGGCATTATGATGACCATGGAAACCGTCTGCACTGGCCAGTCGATCAATATCAGTCAGAAGGCTTACGCAAAACCTCCTTCCTAACCGATAATGTGATTAAATATCACCGTACCGTTTCAACATATATGAACGACGTAATTAGCGCTGGCTTTGAGTTAAAAGCTATTAAGGAACCTATGCCTTCAGAGGAAATGATGAATAACCCGCTGATGTTTGATGAGAATCGCAGACCGATGTTCCTGATTATCTCAGCGCAAAAAGCTTCCAACTAGCATTGAAACATTGCACTTATGATGCGACTCAATCACCGAATGTTTCGATTCTTCGGTGTAATAGGCGCTAGAGTCACGTTCGCCACAACTATCGAGCTCAGACCACGTTATTTACACAAAATTGCGTTCATACATGTGGAAAATCGCCGCTATATAGGCGGCTCATTGTTGCTAACGAACTCAGATGACGTTATTTGTCACTTTTAAGACCAATCTCTTTTCTAACGAACCCAAGTCACGTTATTCACACAGAATAGCGTTCAAACGTGTGGGAATTCGCGAAACAAGCGGCACGGCGTTGCTAACGAACTCAGATGACGTTATTTGTTACTTTTGAGACCAATTTGTTTTCTAACGAACTCAGGTCACGTTATTTACACAAAATTTCGTCCAAATGTGTGGAAAATCGCGAAATAAGCGCCGCTGAGTTCGTTAGGTTGAAAAACAGGCAGATTTATCGCAAATAAGGTGTCTGGTGTTCGTTACGCGATTGTAGAATTCATCTTTGAATGATGATGGTTGGTTCTGAGGCATTCGTTTTGCAGATTGTGTCATAACGTTCAAAAGTGTGGGAAGTCGCGAAACAAGTGGCACGTCGTTGCTAACGAACTCTGACGGCGTTATTTGTAGCTTTTAAGACCATTTTCTTTTCTAACGAACTCAGACTTCGTTATTTACACAAAATTGCGTCCAAACGTGTGGTAAATCGCAAAATAAGCGGCGCTGAGTTCGTTAGATTGAAAAACAGGCAAATTTATCACAAATAAGGTGTCTGGTGTTCGTTACGCGATTGTAGAATTCAGAATTCATCTTTGAATGATGATGGTTGGCTCTGAAGCATTCGTTTTGCAGATTGTGTCATAACATTCAAACGTATAGGAAATCGCGAAATAAGCGACACGTCGTTGCTAACGAACTCAGATGACGTTATTTGTGACTTTCAAGACCAATTTCTTTTCTAACGAACTCAGACCACGTTATTTACACAAAATAGCTTTCATCCGTGTGGTAAATCGCAAAATAAGCGGCGCTGAGTTCGTTAGATTGAAAAACAGGCAAATTTATCACAAATAAGGTGTCTGGTGTTCGTTACACGATTGTAGAATTCAGAATTCATCTTTGAATGACGATGGTTGGTTCTGAAGCATTCGTTTTGCAGATTGCGTCGTGTGGTTTGTGGTTTGTGGTTTGTGGTTTGCGGTTTGCGGTTTGCGGTTTGTGGTTTGTGGTTTGTGGTTTGTGGTTTGTGGTTTGTGGTTTGTGGTTTGTGGTTTGTGGAGGCAATTGTTCCATCGGCAACAAACCAATTAAAAGTAAAATGGCTGCCGTACGGCAGCCATTCGTATGATTAGGTCAATTAAAATCTTATGGTTGGCCTTTTTAATATAACCAAAGTGTAATAGCACACTTAGGCATTATTCGTTCATTTTCTATGCTAACCAGTGTGTTGGACGAGTAAGCGTCGGCGGAATTTTTGTATCTGCATTCCCTTTGGCTGCGTTAAGCTGAAACTGCGTGAGAAAGAGACTTTTTGAGAGATTTGCACCACTGAGGTCAGCGTCTCGAAAATCAGCTCCGATAAGGTCAGCCGCTCTAAGATCAGCATCTCTGAGGTCCGCAGCAATCAGATAAGATCCCCTTAAGTTTGCTCCGATAAGATCAGCACCTCTAAGCTTAGCTCCAATGAGATCGGCGCCTCTTTCGTAGGTTTTCTTACGGCCTCGAGTGTTACTCTGCTTATTCGCACGAATGGCTTCCTCGCGTACTAGCTCGCTTGCTTTAAGAAGCAGCTTGTTGATTTCCAAACGATGTGCTGACACATTCAATTCCACCAATGAATCCGGGCTCAGGCGAGTGAACCGTTCTGTTTCTTCGAGCATAAATCTAAGCTCATCGTGAATCGATTGCGTCGTTTCCAGTGCAAGCGCCTCGTTTAAATACCAAAGCAGCTCATGGATTTGCCGCATGACCCGGAATACCTCGAACATTTGCTCCGCGGTATCTGGTACCTGCCGCCAATCTTGTCCGTTATAGGTTACCTGAGAAACCTGTTGTCCAGCTCCAAAACAATCGTAAACTGTACAACCTTTAAATCCCCGCTCCCTAAGACTTTGATGAATGCCACAGCGAAAGTTCGATTGCAAATTGCTGCATGGCTGACCGGCGTCTTTATCGATCGCAAAATCTATAGAAGCTGTGAACGGCAATGAAACACAGCATAAACCAAAACAATTCTCGCAGTCAGCGTGCAGACTGCCTCTATCCCATTCAGGAATGGATTGTGAAAATTCGTGTATCACAGACAAAGCAAGACCTCCTAACCAATACTTGGTGCAGTTAAATGAACTTTTATCTATATAAACAGATTGTTTTTATCCCAGTTCTTATATCCTATTACTGTAAATCCCTTCAGTCAATACCGACAGCGGCGCATGTGCACGGAAAAAATCATTTAAACTAAACTTTACCAAAATAGCAGAAGTTTCGTATCGAAAAGCTATATTCTCACATGAAAAAAGGATACAGATCACGGCAACGTGTCTGCATCCCTTTTTATAAATCTATCCACTTATCATTTACCAGGCAAAAATTCCGTCGTAAATATCTCCTTGGCGTCGAACTTATTTTTGAGCAGCCCTAGATCAGCAAGCTGATTGATCAGCGTCGACCAACGCTCCTCTGTCATATAGCCAAATCCATGCTCAGCAGCATCCCCGCCATAAACAAACTCCTTCTGAGCTTGATCCTCAAAATCGATCGCATCAAGATCAATATTCGGATTAGCTGCATGAATAGCGGCATTCACTTCCTTAGAAGTATCCTTATAAGACATCCAGCCCTCGGAGAAGGCAGCGACAAAATTTCCAACGGTCTCTTTATTTTTCTCCAAATACTCTTTTGTGACGAACAATACTACATTGTATGGATTATAACCAGATTCCGAAATAAGTAGAGTTTTTGTTTTTACGCCTTCCTTCTCCATGAAGAACGGCTCTGAAGTTAGGAATGCTTGAGTGACCGATTCTGGATCAGCAAGAAAATTGACATGCTGGCCAGTGTAGGTCATTTCTTTTGCTCCGCTCAAATCATATTTGCTCTTCAAAAAGTCCCAATACGTAATGCCCGGCTGAATAAATACGGTTCTGCCATTGAGGTCCTCGAAGCTATTTACTTCCGCACTTTCTTGAAACATGAACGCTTGCGGGCTGCCTTGAAGCGCCGCTGCTACGACAACCAAATCAATCCCCTGATTTTTAGCGATAACGATTTGATCCGCATGAGCAAGACCGAATTCCGCTTTTCCAGAAGCGACGATTTGTACAGCTGAAACCTGCGGGCCTCCCGGCTCTAACGTAACATCAAAACCATGCTTCTCAAAAATTCCCTGCTCCTTGGCCGCATATACCCCGCCATGCTGTGCCTTCGGGAACCAGTTCAGAACAAGCTTTGCTTTCTTCGTTTCTACAGGAGCTTTGGGAGCTACTGTAGCAGCCGTTTCTGCAGTTGGTGAATTCTCTGTTGTATTTGCCGGTGTGTTATTTTCAGACTTCCCTCCACATGCTGCGAACAAGACCATCATTAGCGTTAGCGATAAAGCAACTCCCCCGAATTTCATCCATTTCTTCATTTTGTCTCTCCTCCACTTTTTCTATTTATTTTCTTGTCTTCATCGCGGACTCATGCCATGAGCCCAGTACTCGCTTAGCGATCATGCTGACGATGAGATAGAAGCTGATGCCTAAAATAGCTGAAGCAATACCGCAAGCAAATAAAAAAGGTGTTTTCATCTGTACAGCAGCTATCGTAATGGCGTATCCGAGCCCGCCTTTGCCGCCACCGATTCCCGCCACATACTCCCCTACAATGACTCCGACAATCGATAGGGTACACGATATTTTCAAACCAGCAATGATGTAAGGCATTGCAGCAGGAAGGCGAAGCTTCCACATTTTTTGCCACTTTGACGAATTGTAAAGCGTGAACAACTCATCCATATTGGAATCCACTGAATTTAATCCCATTAATGTATTGGAGACAACAGGGAAAAATCCGATTAAAAAGGAGATAACGACAATAGAATTGTAGCCGGCGCCAAACCAGATCACGACAAGCGGCGCTACAGCAACAACGGGAATGGTCTGAAGAATAATGGCGTATGGATAAATGCTTCGCTCCATAATGAGTGAGCTGGCCAGCAATATGGAGATGAAGATACCGATCACCGCGCTAAGTAAAAAGCCTACTACCGACTCCAAAACAGTAATGCGTACAGCTTCCCACAAAATGGACCAGTCCTCGATTGCTGCTTTCAACACATCCGTCGGTTTAGGGAAAATAAAAGGTTTCATGCCAAGCCAAGCAGGTATGAGCTGCCAGAGCGCCATGACAAGAACAAAGGCCACAATCGGTCCTAGATAATAATGTTTGAATGTATATCCGAAATTTCGGTTTGTTTTCTTCACAACAACAGGCGTCTCAAGCTTAGGCTGCAAGGTTTCGAATGATGAGATCGACATTATCCCAGCTCCTTCCGATGAGTGCCATGCTCCAAATAAGTTGAGGCAAGCTCAACATATTTACCGAAATCCCGCTCGGTTCGCATGCCAAGCGTTCTTGGATAAGGCAGCCGCACATTAATTAAAGCAGATAATTTTCCAGGACGTGCCGACATGACGGCAATCTTGGAGGATAGCAGAACCGCTTCAAACACATTGTGCGTCACGAACAAAACAGTCATCTTCTCACGTTCCCATATATCAAACAGCTCCATTTGGAGGGTTTGCCTTGTAATTTCATCAAGCGCTGCAAAGGGCTCATCCATGAGCAGAAGTTTTGGCTTCGCTGCTAAAGCGCGGGCAATGGAAACTCGCATTCTCATGCCCCCAGAAAGCTGCCTTGGATATGCTTTAAAATGGTCCTTTAAACCAACCATCTCCAGCACTTGTTTAGCCGCTTCTTTATTTTCTTTCATATTTCCTCCTCTGAGCTCCAGAGGTAAAATGACATTGTCCAGCACAGTGCGCCACGGCAATAAATTAGCTTCTTGGAATACATAGGCAATATCGTTCGACTCACGGATCAGCTGCTTCGGTTCCTTGCCATTCACCAGCACACCACCAGAGGTTGCCTCCTCCAGCCCTGCTACCATTCGAAGCGCAGTAGACTTTCCACAACCAGACGGTCCTAGAAAGCTGATAAACTCTCCCTCTTTTATGGAGAAATGAACATCACTTAACGCGATGGTTCCGGTATTATATATTTTACTTACTTGGTTAAAGGCTACGATTTCCTTACCTGCCGCATCATTCACATCGTCTCCCCCTTTTCCACATAACAATCGTCAGATGATATTGGTTTTTATGTTAATTTATATGACATATTATCATTCGAAATACCTGGGAACAATAGCTAAGTTAGCTAAAATTGACCGCATATTATTGTGCAATCCAAACAAAACTAACTTGAATGCGTTACATTCATGGTGAGCATAAAGTCTTTTATGTTAGAAAACCTAACTTAAACTGACTATTTTTATAAAATGCAAACAAAAAAAGTGATCATCCAAAAAAACCAGATGATCACTTCTAATTAATTAGCAGCATGAACATGTCCATTTTAAATAAACTGTTCAACTCATTTCTTACTCAGCCTTACGCTAAAGTACACATCGTCCAAAGCATGATTTCTTAGATAAATGCGACACTCTCCATCTTCAGGAACAGAAATAACGACCATGTCCGTTACCGATTAATCAGCTTCACTATTTGCGTTGATTGTGGAGATGGACAAGCTTTCTTTTCCACTCCTCTTCCCGCTCGCGTTCCACAGAAAAGAACTCTTAATTCATGACTGCTTTGGCATTATCATTGAATTTAAGTGGTGGACATTCAGCCGACACACGAAAATAGGCAAACTAAAAAAGCCGAGCAGCAGTTAGATCCTGCACAGGCTCGACTTTTGGTTATGGTTAGTTAAGATTAATATCATTATTCCCAGCGGGTCAACACGATTGGACCTTCCTTCGTAATCGCCACGGTATGCTCAAATTGCGCCGCCCAGGCCCCATCTCTAGTCCGAGCCGTCCACCCATCCTGTGCTATATATACGTCAGCTCTTCCTGCTGTAAGAATCGGCTCTATCGTTATCACCATGCCTTCTTCAAGCAAAATCCCCTGACCAGGCAAGCCATGATGCATCACCTGAGGAAATTCATGCATGCTTCTGCCGATGCCATGACCAACAAAAGCTGTTACTACCTCAAAACCAGCTCTTTCCGCTCTTCTTTGAATCGCGTATCCGATGTCTCCTAGTCGATTGCCTAGCACAGCTTGCTTTATTCCATCTTTTAACGATTGCTCTGCTGCAAGGAGCAGCTTTTCTGTGGCCATATTCGTCTTGCCAATCGCATAGGTCCATGCTGAATCAGCCTTCCATCCGTCCAATTCAGCCACCATATCAATCGTAACAATATCACCGGCTTCCAGCGGCTCAGAGTCTGGAAAGCCATGGCAAACAACCTCGTTAACGGAGGCACACGTAGCAAATGGATACCCTTTATAGCCTTTCTGCGCCGGAGTCGCCCCTCGATCCAGCATGAACCGCTCAACAAACCGGTCAATCTCCTGCGTGGTGACACCCGGCGCTATCCGATTCGAGAGCGCTTTGTGACAGGCAGCGACAATACGGCCAGCTTTACGAATGCCCCGAATATGTTCCTTTGTCTTCAAATCCACTGCCATGTGTGTACGTACCTCCTTAAGGTTTTACGTAAGTAAAATCCACTTCGAAAGCATAGGCTCAGGTGTTACGATAGTAAAATCCACTTCGAAAGCATAAGCCCAGGTTTTACGATAGTAAAATCCACTTCGAAAGCATAAGCCTAGGTTTTACGTTAGTAAAATCCACTTCGCAAACATATCCCGCCTATGACAACGAGTAGATTTGTCTATGTATAACTTATTCGAGAAAAGGGAGACACATGCCCATCAGATATGGCGAAATTATGATTTGAGGGGGGAAATATTCGTTGCACTATCGAGTGACCAAAAATAATTTGAGGTTAGTAGGATTGGTGGGAAATCCGCTTTTAGAAAAACCTAGCATCCTAAGTTTGTACGTCCTGTAAAAAAAACAAAAAGACTTTGCATCCTGCCTATAGACAGTTTACAAAGCCGTATCCTTCATGATGAGTCTAGCTGACCGAGGAGTTGATTCTGCACAATTCATTTTCCACCAATGTCGTTAATTCATCTTCGTAGCCCCCGGTAATCCGGTACTTTCGAATATACTCTTTAACAAATTTACGCGGGTCCTTGGGTTGAAAAATTCTCGTGAGTTCTTTCAGGCTTTCCTTGACTTCATTCTGGCTATGCTTCGCCATGAAATCTCCTCCCCTTTACGTTGGATGGTCGTCCTAAACAGCATTATACGAGACCGCATGCGGCGATTACACCGCAAGAACCCCCACTCGGTGCAGGCAACTCCATGGCCAATGAGTCACAATGTTCGCATTTTTCTTACTATTATAACATTTAGGTTCAGAATATGAAAGTTAACAATTATTAATCTCTTGGCGCGGCTTTTTTGGATTTGGGCGGCTTCTTATGCTCAGAATCCCTTGCGGTTGTTATGCTAATTACGTTTGGAGGCGAGACATCAGCTGACTGGTGAGACGTAGATGAAAGCCGATCTTTACGAAACATTCTTAAATATGCAATCACGCCAATAATGGCGACCAAAATTCCGAATGCTAAAACCAATGTCGTTACCCAGCCCTGAACCATGTCCTCGCCTCCTTCCCATATTACTTTTATCGGTATATTACGCTTAATTATTAGCTCTGTTCCACTCGAACTATTTTTCCATAATTAGGTATTATTATATCGTACCAGAAGCAAGCAATCAACTTACGAAAATGTGAACTAAATGATCCGATACGCACCAATCCCGCAAACGAGCAGCTTGCCTGCGTCATCCTTTACCTGCGCTTGCAGCGTCAGTGTACGTTCCGTTCGGTGAACCAGCTCTGCTTCGCAAAGCAGCACGCCGCCCTTGGCGCTGGCGAGAAATTGTGTGTTCAAATTTGCTGTTACCGCGCTTTTCTCAGGTGCTGCTAGCATAACCACAAGCCCCATCGCATTATCCATCAGAGACATCAGCACTCCGCCGTGAACGATGTTTAGCAGATTAAGATGCCGCTCAGTTGCATCCAGGCAAATGGCCGCTTTACTTGCGTTTGCCTGCACGATTTCACAGCCAAGCAATCCCCAAAAGGTGGCTTGCGCACGTTCTGCGAGCCTTGTCAGATGACCGGCTTGATCTGCCTGTTGAACAAACCAATCCTCATCCATACCGCTCACTCTCCCTTCTTCTCCGCCTTTCTCGCCTTTTCAGCCTCCGCCTCCTCCTCCTGCAGTTTTCGACGAAGCACTTTTCCGACCATCGTTTTTGGAAGCGTTTCCCTAAAGGAATAGTTGTGTGGCACCTTATAGGAAGCGAGCCGCTCTCTGCACCAACGGTCAAGTTGACTGCTTGATACTTGCCAGCCCTCCTTAAACACAATAAAAGCTTTTACCGTTTCGCCTCTGTACTCATCCTTCACACCAATCACTGCCGCTTCCCTTACGGCCGGATGCTCGAACAGTACCTCCTCCACTTCACGAGGATAAATATTAAAGCCGCCAGCGATAATAACATCCTTAATTCGATCCATAATCGTAAAATAACCATCTTCATCCATCGTAGCAAGGTCGCCAGTATGGAGCCAACCATCCCGCAATACCTGATCCGTTTCAGCAGGCTTATTCCAATATCCTCGCATGACCTGCGGACCGCGAACAATTAACTCCCCAAGCTCACCGATAGGCAATCTCTCACCGCTCTCAGGATCAATCACTGCCGCATCCGTATCCGGAAAAGGAATGCCGATCGTACCGATTTTGCGTTTCTCCCATACTGGGTTGGCATGGGTGACGGGAGAAGATTCCGACAAGCCATAACCTTCAACAAGCCTTCCGCCAGTTAAAGCTTCGAACTTCTCCTGCACCTCTAGCGGCAAAGCCGCTGATCCGCTTACACACACATTAATAGAAGAAAAATCGATTTTTGCCGCGGACTTATGATGGATGAGTGCGACATACATCGTTGGCGCGCCTGGAAAAATGGTAGGTTTCTGCTGATTAATCGTTTGCAGTACCGTCTCCACTTCGAAGCGCGGAAGTAATATAAGCGTTCCCGCACGCAGTACCGACATATTCATTAATACCGTTAATCCAAACACATGAAACAGTGGCAGCGCCGCTAAAAATCTCTCTTTAGCATCCTCCGCTTTATAGCACCAAGTAGATATTTGTATCGTATTGGCAACGAGATTGCGATGAGTCAGCATCACACCTTTTGGCGTTCCTGTTGTGCCGCCTGTATATTGCAGCGCCGCGAGATCAGACCCTTTTGCCGAATCAGGCAGGCTCATATCCGTATGCTTTGCTGCAAGCAGCTTCTTATAAGAAACGACACCAAAGCTGCCATATGGAATATCTGCGCGAAAGCCCTCTTTTCGCTGCTTAAGAGGATAAAGCAAGTTTTTCGGAAACGGCAGCCCATCCTTAATCGATGTGATGATGGCATGCTTCAGCTGCGGCAGCGGACCCGACTCCGGCTGCTTGCCTCGAACCCGAGACAAGCGTGCATAAAGCAGATCAACCGTAATGACAGCAACAGCTCCGCTATCTGCTAGCTGATGCTCAAGCTCCCGCTCCACATAAAGCGGATTTGTCTGAACAACGACGCCACCTGCAAGCAGCACGCCATAAAAAGCAGCCACTGCCTGCGGGCAATTCGGCAGCATGATTGCCACCCGGTCTCCTTTGGCTATGCCAATGGAAAGGAGACCATAAGCGAGATTAACCGCATTCTCGTGAAGCTCGCGGTATGTTAATATTTTGCCTAGGAAATGTACAGCAGGATGATTTGGATGATGATTAGCCGCATTTATTAAAAACTGGACGATGCTCTGATCGGGATAGTGCAGTGAAGGCGAAACCTCTTTCGGGTAATGTTGAAGCCATGGGCGCGCTTGCTCTTCAGATTGAGTGGACGGTTGCTCGGGCAAAGACGGATCTTCCGGTCTGAGCGAATCCATTCATGCTCTCCCCCTTCACACGACATAATGCTCACTGTTAATGACACGAGCGGCAATTGTTCGCTTCAAAGCAACCGTATCTGAGATAGGCGCGCGCATCAGCTTTTTGAGGACGGACAGCTGCATCTGCAGCCCGTCTCCCGTCTCTAGCGCAGCAAGTGCCAGCTTAGCTAGTGACTCGACCCGCTCCATGGCCTCCTGCACAAAAACTGTCGTCATCGCTAAAACATTTTCCGTCTTTTCCGAAGCGACTCCGCGGCTTGCCTTCCATATTTTTTGTGAGCGCAGCAGTGCGCTTTCCATGGCAAAAATGTTGATCATAAGATCAGCAAGAGAACACAGCACCTCTTGTTCCTGCTCCAGCCGCAGTCCCAGCTTCTGAACAGCAAGCCCGCCGATGGCGAGGAAGATTTTTTTCGCTTGACCTACGCGGAACGCTTCTTTGCTAAGCGGCTTTTCAAGAGGCGGAATCGGCATCGGCTGCAGCAGCTCTGCTTGCAATGAACGAGCTTTGCGAAGCAGCGGGAGCTCGCCCTTTAACGCTTTTTTCATCAGCGTGCCAGGAATGAGCATCCGATTAATTTCATTCGTGCCTTCAAAAATCCGATTAATTCGCGAATCCCGATAAATTCTTTCCACCTTATACTCGCGAATATAACCGTAGCCGCCATGAATCTGCACCCCTTCATCCGCCACAAAATCAAGCGCCTCAGAAGCAAAAACCTTTATAATCGAGCATTCAATAGCATACTCTCCGATTGCCTTAGCGACCGTCATGCCTTCAACTGCCGCCCCGCCTTCCTCTGTCGTCCGCAGCATCGAATCGATCCAGCCTGCAGTTCGGTAAACCATGCTCTCAAGCACATAAGTACGAATGTTCATATCAGCCAGCTTGGCGCCTATTAACGGATAGGAGGAAATCGCCTTCCCAAATTGCTTCCGCGTATTGGCATAGGCCGATGCAAGCTCAATGGTCTCCTTCGACGAACCGAGGCAAGCTGCTCCAAGCTTAAAGCGTCCTATGTTCAAAATGTTAAATGCGATTTGATGCCCTTTTCCAACCTCCCCAAGCACGTTTTCAACCGGTACCGCTACATCTTCAAAAAATAAAGGGCGTGTTGAAGAACCCTTGATGCCCATCTTATGCTCCTCCGGTCCAATACTGAACCCCGGCATGCCTTTCTCTACAATAAATGCTGTAAAATACTCACCGTCTACCTTCGCATAAACGATAAATAAGTCAGCAAAACCTGCGTTTGTAATATAGAGCTTTGATCCATTGAGCACGTAGTGCTTCCCATTTGGCGATAATCTTGCCGTCGTTTTCGCCCCTAGCGCATCCGATCCCGATGCTGGTTCAGTTAAGCAATAAGCAGCGATGCGCTCCCCCGTTGCAAGTGCCGGGAGATACGTTTCTTTTTGCTTTGGTGTTCCAAAAAAAACGATCGGCAGCGTGCCGATTCCCGTATGAGCGCCTACCGAAAGCGCAAACGAGGAGGATCTTGCCAACGTTTCTGCGAGCAGCGTCGTGCTTACCTTGTCGAGCCCCAGCCCGCCGTAAGCCTCCGGCACATCTGCGCCCAGCAGGCCAAGCTCACCTGCTTTGCGCATCAGCTCTACGGTCAGATCATAATTTAAAGCTTCCAGCTCCGCATCGCGCGGCGTTATTTCCGCATCCATGAACTGCTGCGCCGCATCCGCCATCATTCGTTGCTCTTCCGTAAAATCCTCGGGCGTCACGACCGATTCCGGCACACTGTCTTCCACGACAAACCGACCGCCAAAACGTATCGTCTCCGTCATGCGCAGTTCTCCTTTCAGCCAACCGAATATTTTATTTCAGGATGCTGCCAAACTCCCTTATCCACCTGCCGACCTTATTGGTCTGAGTTATACACTTCAATTACGCCTGCTGCTCCCATGCCTCCGCCAATACACATCGTGACAACGCCAATACCGCCGCCTCTGCGGCCAAGCTCATGAATAAGTGACACTGACAGCTTTGTTCCTGTACAACCAAGCGGATGTCCGAGTGCGATAGCCCCGCCGTTCACATTGACGATTTCAGGATTAATGCCAAGCTCCTTAATGATAGGGACGCATTGTGCCGCAAACGCTTCATTAAGCTCAAACAGATCAACCTGCTCAAGCGTAATTCCCGCTTTCTTAAGCGCTTTAGGCACAGCTTCGATGGGACCGATGCCCATGACCTCAGGAGCTACGCCAGCTACACTGAAACCGCGGAATACGGCAAGCGGACGATAGCCAAGCTCCTCCGCACGCGCCCTGCTCATCACGATTACCGCAGCTGCTCCATCGCTCATTTGGGACGTATTGCCCGCTGTAACCGTACCTTCTCTTGCAAAAGAGGGCTTGAGCGGCGCCAACGTCTGAACCGTCGTCTCCGGCCGGACGCCTTCATCTGTATCGAAAGTGATCACTTTCGACCATGGACGGCCAGCATCGTTCACGCCGGAGCGGCTTGTCGTTATCGGAACGATCTCGGCTTGGAAGCGTCCTGCTTCAATAGCTGCTGCCGCCTTGCGATGGCTGGATGCTGCAAACGCATCCTGCTCCTCACGCGTCACCCCATACCGGCGGGCAACCTCTTCAGCCGTATGTCCCATTCCCATATAAACCTCTGGCATCGCATCGACAATCGCAGGATGCGGCGACAGCCTGAAGCCGGTCATCGGCACATGGCTCATGCTCTCCACTCCGCCAGCAGCAATAACGTCCGCATCGCCAAGCCTAATTCGCTCCGCTGCATAGGCGATTGCTTGCAGGCCTGATGCGCAAAAGCGGTTAATCGTTACTGCTGGCGTCGCCACCGGCAATCCCGAATAAAGCGAGATCGTGCGCGCCATATTCAAGCCTTGTTCGCCTTCGGGCATTGCGCAGCCAATGATGACATCCTCTATAAGCTCGGGCGACAAGCCGGGCAGACTCTCAAGCGCACCTTGCAGCACAGCTCGCCCAAGATCCTCTGCCCTCGTCTCCGCAAGGCTCCCCTTTGATGCTTTGCCGACCGCCGTCCTCACCGCAGCTACGATAACGGCATCACGAGCGTGATCTTCAAACGGTGATGAAGCTGACATTTCACTCTCCCCCTTCGTTTTAGGCTAGTTGCGCAGTGGCTTGCCTGTCGCGAGCATATGGCTCATACGCTCCTGTGTCTTGCGCTCGCCGCATAGGCTGAGGAATGCTTCGCATTCCAAATCGAGCATATATTGCTCGCTCACTTCAGCCCCCGGCTGAATGTCCCCGCCAGCGAGTACAGAACCAAGCTTGCCGGCGATAAGCGCGTCATGCTCACTAATATGGCCGCTAAGCTGCATCGCTTGCACCGCTACCTTAAGCACCGCTCTGCCTTCTCGTCCGGCAACGCGAATACGTTCCTCCGCTGGCGGCGAGTAGCCCGCTCGGTCCAGCTCCAGCACCGCCCGCTTCGCTTCGGTTATCCGTGCCTCCTGCCGCATAATGACCTTATCCTGCGGCCGCATCAATCCCAAACGGCGCACCTCGTAGCCGCTGGTTGATGATTTGGCCAGCGCAATCGTCTCAAACAGCGCATTCAAATGCGGCTGCAGGTCTCCGCCTGGCTTGCCGCCATTCGCAATAAAGGCCCGTTCAGCTGCCATTGCAGCCGCTTCCTTGCAGCCCCCGCCCGCAGGAATAAGGCCAACTCCCGTTTCCACTAACCCAAAGTATGTCTCTGGCGAATAAATAATACGATCAGCAGGCAAGCATGCTTCTACTCCGCCGCCCAGCGTCATTCGGTGCGGAGCAGCTACGACAGGACGGTCAAGCCGCTTAAGCCCAAGCATACTGCTCTGGAAGAAACGAATAATATCCTCCACTTCATCCCATTCGCCGCTTTGCGCCTCCATTAATAGCAGCATCAGGTTTGCTCCTACACAGAAGTTTTTCCCCTCATTCGCTATCACAAGCCCGCGCCAATTTTGTGACACCTCCTCTGTGCTTTGCCGAATCGCCGATAAAATATCACCCCCGATGGCATTGTTAGGCGAATGGAATTCCAGCAGTACAACGTCATCGCCAATATCGATTAGACTAGCGCCTGAGGTGGACAATACCGTTTTTCCGGCAGCCTTTAATGCCGTTAAGGAAACCGAATCTGCTTCCTCCACTTCCCTCTTATATGCTCCGCTTGCAGCATAAACCCGCTCCGTTCCCTCCACCTTATAGAAGCTTTCATGTCCGGCTTCCAGCCAAGCCGCCACCCACTCTGGGATCGCATCGCCCTCCTTCTGCATTTGCTGCACCGATTTGCGAAGCCCTATCGCATCCCACAGCTCGAACGGTCCAAGCTCCCAGTTAAAGCCCCAGCGCATTGCGCGGTCGATATCCGAGATTGAATCCGCAATGACACCGACTTGTGCCGCTGCATAAAGCAGCGTTTTTTTGATAGTGGACCATGCGAATTTAGCGTAGCGGTCCTGCGGGTCTGTGCGAAGCAGCGCCTTTACTTTTGCCGCCGCCCCCTTCGCAGCCTTAGACGCATCAATAACAGGGGAGTTGACCGACCGCTTAGGCCCATACTCGAGCGTATCCAGCTTAAGCGATTCAATCTCGCTGCCTCCGTTCCCCTTCACCTTTCGATAAAAACCCGCCCCCGTTTTCTCACCTAGCCGTCCCGATGCTGCAAGCTTCTCAAGCAGGGGTGGCCTTGCAAAAACCTTTTGCTCCGCTGGATCGTTGCTCCGCTCCCGCACATTATCCACGACATGCAGCAGCGTATCCAACCCAACCAAATCGAGCATGCGCAGTGTCGCCGTCTTCGGCCTTCCCATCGCCGGACCGGTCAAGGCGTCCGCTTCCTCTACCGTCAGCCCAAATGCCAGCGTATCCTCAAGCGTAACGAGCATGCCGTAAGTGCCAATTCGGTTCGCAATGAAGTTAGGCGTATCCTTCGCTAGCACAACTCCCTTGCCAAGCCGCTTCTCGCACACCTCCGTCAACAACTGAATAACCTCGGAGGTGGTGTCTTCGGTAGGCACGATCTCAACAAGCTTCATATACCGCGGCGGGTTGAAAAAATGGGTTACCGCAAAATGCTGCCGAAACTCCTTGCTCCTCCCCTCTGCCATGGACGCCGCCGATAATCCCGACGTATTCGTAGAAACGATGCTGCCTGGGCGGCGTGCGGCTTCAACCTTTGCAAGCACATCACATTTAATGTCGAGCCGCTCCACAACCGCTTCTACAATCCAGTCTGCCTCGCCCAGCAGCTCTAGATGATCGGTCAAATTACCCGGCGTAATGCGAGATGACCAAGCTGGATCGTAGAGCTGGGCGGGTTGTGACTTGCCCATTTTTGCTATCGCCGCATTTGCGAGGCGATTGCGCACCTTGGCATCAGAGAGCGTAAGCCCCTGTCGTTCTTCCTCTGCCGTCAGCGAATGCGGAACAATGTCCAGCAGCGTAACACGCATCCCCGCATTGGCTAAATGTGCAGCGATGCCTGCCCCCATAACGCCGGAGCCGATCACAGCGGCTCTGCGAATCGTGCTTGAGTTATTTTGCGATGCTTGTGTCGTCATAGCCTCCTCCTCCTTTTTGACAAACAGCGGCTTATTCGCCAAAAACACTTTCGGCAAGCAGCTCAGCCACATCACGAGCGATTACCTTCTCATCCGCACCCAGCGCCTTTAAACCATCCTCCATCATCGTTAGGCAATAGGGGCAGGCGGAGCTGATGATCGATGGTTTCACTTCAAGTGCTTGAGCGGTTCGAGCATGGTTGATGCGAGTTCCAGAATGCTCCTCCATCCACATGAGACCGCCCCCCGCCCCGCAGCACATGCCGTTCGAGCCCGAGCGCTCCATCTCTTCAATCGATACGCCTGGAATGGAGCGAAGCAGGCTGCGCGGCGCTTCATACGTATCGTTGTAACGGCCGAGGTAGCAAGAATCATGTACGGTTACTCGCTCCTCAATCTTATGCTCCGGCTTCAATAAACCTTCCTCAAGCAGGCGAGAGAGCATTTCGGTATGATGCTCCACGATGATGCTAGGGCTAAGACCGAAGTCAGGATATTCATTTTTGAACGTGTTATACGTATGCGGGCAAGCGGTCACGATTTGTGTTACGCCATATTTGTTAAGCGTTTCTATATTCTCGCGGCATAGCTCTTGGAAAAGCAGTTCATTGCCGATTCGTCTAGCTGTATCGCCAGAGCTTTTTTCCTCCAATCCCAGCGTAGCGAAGTTGATACCCGCATGATCCAGCAGCCTAACCACATCGTATAAAACACGGCGGCTCCGCATGTCATACGCGCCCATCGATCCCGCCCAGAGCAGCACATCTGCTTTTTTGCCCTGCTTCTTCAGCTCCTGCATCGTCGGCACTTGAATGCCGGTTCTGCTCTCGCAATCGTTAATCCAAGCCGCCCGCTCGGCACGCGGCAAGCCCCAAGGATTGCTTTGCCGCTCGATATTTTGCAGCGCGCGCTGCCCGTCAGACGGCAGCCTCCCTTCCATCAGCACCAAGTAACGGCGCATATCGATAATTTTGTCGACATGCTCATTGCCAACCGGGCATTGCTCCTCGCAATTCCGGCAGGTCGTACATGCCCAAAGCTCCTCTTCGGTCAACACCTCGCCGATCAGCTCGACCTCCTCTGGCTTAGCACTCTCTTTTATATTCCATGCCCCAGCCTGCGCAGCCATGGTTGGCGCTATGTTTGTGCCCCATTCGGATTCAGCTTCCCAAGCAGGAAGCACCGCTCCCATCACATGGGCCTGAGGCTCACCCGATTTCGAATGCAGCAGGCTGGCTGGAAGCCATGGTGACTTGGACGTTATGGCAGCGCCTTTTTCGGTCAAATGGTCCCTTAGCTTCACAATAAGATGCATCGGCGAGAGCAGCTTGCCGGTGCTCGATGCCGGACAAACATTTGTACAGCGGCCGCATTCCACGCATGCATACAAATCTAGCATCTGTTTTTGCGAGAAATGCTCCACCTTCCCTGCACCGAAGGACTCCGCTTCCTCGTCCTCTAGGTTAAGCGGCACAAGTCGGCCGGGAGGCGTGCTGCGTCTGAACCAAAGATTCACAGGCGCTGTCAATAAATGAAAATGCTTTGATTGCGGCACGTACACAAGAAAGCTAAGCAGAACCAGAAGATGCAGCCACCAAAACAATTCAAACCCTGCATGGGCTGCGGTGCTTTGCGGCTGTACACCTGCACTCTCAAGCATAGTGGCCAAGGGAGCGCTCACTGGTGCGAACTTCGCCTCAACGATGGCCGCAGTGGACCCATGCACCGAAGCATTCTGGCCCATGCGCACTTCCGCAGCCAATCGCTCGAATGCTAATGAGAATAAAACAGTCAGCATCAACGAGCCAATAAACCACATGACGAGCGAAGGTTTCCATCCCCGCTTAAGGCGCGGGAGCCGTTCCCCATAACGCCGGAAAGCACCGTACAGCACAGCTGCAAAAACGAGCGTAACGGTCATCTCCTGCGTCAGCGAGAACCAATTATAATAGGGCAGCGGCAGCGGTACACCTTGGTTCAGCCCTTTCCAAACCAAGTCCGCCGCACCAAACTGAAGCACAATAAAGCCATAAAAATAAACCAAATGCATCACGCCGCTTCTCACATCGTTCAGTAGCTTCCGATGGCCGAGCACTTGTGAGGTAAAGCCGGATTTACTGCCTGACTTGCGTCGATACCGCGAAAAAACCGCCGGCACCCCTAATTTCATATACAGGATGCGCCGCTGTACAACCATTGCGAACATGGTAATAGCAAACAGCACAACCACCGCGAATAATGCCCATCTTCCCCCTATCAACCATTGATCGACATTCCTAAGTGTCAAAAAAGATGGCATACGCCCCGCCTCCCTTATATGCCGGCTATAAAACCGAGCACCTACGCGCGCAGTAGTCGGACAAGTATTGAAGCGCTTACAAAAATAGCCGCGGTGCTCCATGTATATGAGCTTTCGGCCTTGAACATGCCGCACAGCGGGCAATTGCAGGGCGGTCTATTCAATTCCAAGACAGCATATCCTAGCACTGATGGACAGTGTCAACAAATTAGCGGTACAAGTGAGGGAGCTTCTATGCTGAAAATAGTTGTGCTTCTCAAGCAAACGTTCGATACCGAGGAAAAAATCATTGTAACACCCGCTGGCGTTGACGAAAGAGACGCCAAATTTGTAATCAATCCCTACGATGAATACGCACTCGAGGAAGCCATTCGCCAGCGGGAGCAGCTCGGCGGCGAGGTCATCGTGATCACCTGCGGTGCCGAGCGCTCGCAAGAGGCGCTCCGAACCGCTCTGGCTATCGGAGCAGATGAAGCTATTCGGCTTGATAGCGCAGATTTGTCCGATGACAGCTCAGCCGTCGCTGCTGCTCTTGCTGCCGTAATTAGGCCGCTCGCCCCTAACTTGCTGCTAGCCGGCTTGTTTGCAGTAGACAGCGGCGCTGGCAGCGTAGCTCTGCAAATTGCCGAGCTACTTCACTTGCCTCATGCAGCTTCAGCTGTGAAGGTCACCATCTTGTCTGCGGAGGAGCTTGGCTCCTTGCCTGCCGATGGACTTCTCAGCTCACCTACTGCTGGGAGCGCTGAGCGTTACGCATTAGTTGAGCGCGATGTTGAAGGAGATACCGAAACGGTATCGATTCCACTCCCTGCGCTCATTACCGCTCAGCAAGGACTAAACGAGCCGCGTTATCCGTCGCTGCCAGGCATTATGAAAGCGAAGCGCAAGCCGCTTCGCACAATAACGGCGGCTGAGCTGATTGCCAGTGGCGAGCTTTCACTTGAAAGCGTATCGCCTCGCTCGGCACGTACGCAGCTGCTCCCGCCGCCTCCGCGCGCAGCGGGCAAACGACTCTCCGGCGAGCCGGCCGAGCAAGCCGCAGCTCTTGTGTCTCTGCTGCGAGAGGAAGCGAAGCTTCTTTGAGTTCGTGACTATTTTATAGTTGGGAGCGGTTTAGAGGTAGTGGAGTTGGGCTGGGGGATGTTGGGATTGGAGCTGAGCTGATCGCCAGTGGCAAGCTTTCACTAGAAGGCGAGTTTCGCCACGCATTGCGCACACGCGAATGCTCCCGCCGCCTCTGCGCGCTGCAGGAAAATGGCTCCCCGGCGAGCCGGTCGAGCAAGCAGAGCAAGCAGAGCAAGCAGAGCAAGCAGAGCAAGCAGAGCAAGCAGAGCAAGCAGAGCAAGCAGCGGCAATTGTCTCGCCACTGCGGGAGGAAGGGAAGCTTCTATAGGGCGTGACTTTTTATTATAGTTGGGACTGTTCAGGGTAGTGGAGTTTGGCTGAGGGAAGTTGGGATTGGAGCAGGTAGTAAAATTGTATTGAGGCATGTTGGTATTGGGCAGGTAGTGGATTTGTGCTGAGGCATGTTGATATTGGGCAGGTAGTAAATTTGTGTTGTAGCATGTTGGTATTGGGCAGGTAGTGGATTTGTGCTGAGGCATGTTGGTATTAGAGCAGAAATGATGCAGAGACATTTGACAAGAACTGAATAGTTACTGGTTACTAGACAATTTAGTTAGTTCTCTTGTTGATAGAGTGGCTCAAATCAAAAGCAGTGTTTGACCAACATTGGACTTTGGTAATTAATCAAACCTTCCCAATTAACGGACATCAGATGCCTTATTTGCTGTAAAACCTTCTATTTCTCGATCTAACGGACATAGGTTCCCTTATTTCATAAAATATCGAGCGTTTGGGTGCCATTTAGGGCAAATAACGGATCTCATGTCCGTTAAATTGTAATTTAGCCCTTAAATACAGAAATAACGGATCTCATGTCCGTTAGATAATAATTTATGCACCTAAATTCAGAAATAATGGATCTCTTGTTCGTTAGTAAGTAATTTATGCCCCTAAATTCAGAAATAACGGATCTCATGTCCGTTAGAAAAGTAACTTCGCCCTAAAACCCACAAATAACTGCTGTAATGTCCATTAAGACGATACCTAAACACGTCAAGCACTGAATATAGAGTTAAACGTGTATGAGATAAGCTTATTCGTAAAAGCTGTGGAAGAGGAGCTGTATCCTATGTCCAAAACCATTCTCGTATTTGCAGAAAGCCGGAATGGCGCGCTGCGCCGAGTGGCGCTGGAGGCACTCGGTGCAGCGCGCCGGCTCGCAGGCAAGGACGGCCATGTCCACGCCGTCCTTGCCTGCTTCGGCGGTGCGGCGGATGAAGCCGCCGCACTGATCGCGCGGGGCGCGGACGTCGTGCATATCGCCGACGATCCGGCCCTTCGCGCCTTTGCGCCCGAGGCGTACATCGCCGCCCTCGGCGCAGCCATAACTGCGGTGCGGCCGGACGCGCTATTGCTCGGCCACACCGCTTTGGGGCGCGAGCTCGCGCCCCGAGTGGCCGCTGCCCATGGCGCCGGCCACATCGCTGACGTCATTGCCATCGAAACATCTGACGATGGCAATGACGTCTTATTTACCCGCCCGCTCTACGCCGGCAAGGCGTTCGAGCGGCGCAGCTTTGTTTCGGGCGCGACGTGGGTCATCACGGTGCGCCCGAACAACCTGCCGGCGGCAGAACCACTGGACGCCGCAGAAATAAAGGGCACCGCAGCGGAGCTGCCGTTCACGGTGCCGCCGCTTTATACCGCTGTGCGCAGCCTTGTGCGCCGCACCGGCGGGCAGCTTGATCTTGCCGAAGCCGACGTCGTCGTGTCCGGCGGCCGAGGCGTTCGCAGCGCAGCAGGCTTTGAGCCGCTGCAAGCGATGGCAACAGCGCTCGGGGGCGCAGTCGGCGCCTCTCGCGGCGCATGCGATGCCGGCTACTGTGATTATGCCCTCCAAATCGGGCAAACTGGCAAAGTTGTTACACCTCAGCTCTATATAGCCTGCGGAATCAGCGGCGCTATTCAACATCTGGCGGGTATGAGCCAATCTCGCGTCATTGTCGCTATCAACAAAGACCCCGATGCCCCTATTTTCAGCGTTGCTGATTATGGCATCGTAGGCGATTTATTCGAGGTCGTACCGCTACTAACAACAGAGCTTCAACGCGCTCGCGCTTAATTGTTCTATTTTTCATCTAATTGCCTCTCATCCGTATCGTGCTTAAAATTTTTTACCAAAGTTGATTCCATCTACAACCAACTAAATCATTATGTTTCTTATTCAAGCACCTAACCCTGTCCACTAAATAATCAAAAAAAGGCGTCTACCCTGTTTCGGCCGCATACAGAGCCGAGTCAGAGATAGGACGCCTTTTTGGTTAACTACACTTCATTTTACTTAAGCAAAATCAGGACGGATTTCACGGATGCAATCCGGCGATTCGTACAGATCATCATGCACTGCGTTCGTTACCGGGTAGGCGCGCATGAGATAAGTGTCCATTGCCTCTAAATGTTTCCGCAATCCACTGAATTCGGTAATACGCGGATTGAGCCAATCTTCCATGCCCTCTTCGTCCAAAATAACCGGAACTCGAGGCTGCCACACCGACATCGCTCCTGTCGAAGCTGCGGTAATCATAGTGAAGGCACGCACTTCCTTGCCGCTCACGTTTTTCCAGCAGTCGTAAATGCCCGCTATGCCAAAAAGCTGCTGGCTTGGAACAACGATATGCATCGCCCTCGGATCACGCTCTTTGCCGAATTGTTTCTGACCAAAAAAGCCGCTGCATGGCAGCACACATCTTTGTCTGCGAAGCATTCTTTCTAAGAAAGGCTTCTCGGACAATGTCATATGATCTGCATTAACCGCATCCTTCGCCCAAAAAGGAAACAGCCCCCATCTCGATTCCTCCATCGTCCGCTGATCAAATCGATCATTCATGACAATCGAAACCATCTGAGTCGGAGCTGCATTAAATCGGTTTGTATGCCCTCGAATTACTTTTCCTACCTGAAACATATCCACTATATCGCCAATATCTGCTGTTAACGAAAACCGTTCAATCATCGCGACCACCCTTTTCACGTTGTTGAATCCAGTTTTTGTTAAAGTCGCGATATTTATGCAACGTTTCTAGTCAGAATATTAGAAAGTCTAAACAACAGTTTGCCGAAAATAGTTCCTCTACTCTTCAAGTCCGCCCGTCTACATCGTAAATCTTTTTCGGAATTTAAGAGGAGGCATTCCCGTATGGGATGCAAACAGCCTAGAGAAATGCGGCGTCTGCCGGAAGCCCGTTTCCTCTGCTACTTTTGCAATCGTCCAATCTGTCTTAATAAGCAGCAGCTTTGCTTGATCGAGTCTATAATAAAGCAAATATTGCTGCGGCGTACAATCAAAAACCTCACTCATGCAGCGAGTAATATAATTCGTATGTAACTCCAGCACATCACTCAGCATCGTGTTGCTGATTGGTGTACGATAATTCAGCTTTAAGTAGGCAGCCGCACGCTCTGCTACCGATACGGCAGCTTTAGCCGCATCCGAGCGCCAGCCTTCGTCCAGCATTTGAAGCAAATGCAGAAACCGCTGCTGCCGATCCCAGAACGCACCATGTGACGAGCCTTTGGAAGCCTCATGCAATTGCGAGAAAATAAGACTCGCTTCATCTGTGTAGGTAAGCTTCATTTGTTTAGGCAGACGTATGGCATAAGTGTAGTAGTCCCCTCTAAGCGATCCGCTTTGATTGCCTACCGTCTCCTCCCAAGCGCCTACTGTTTGAAAATGAATCCAATCAAACACAGTCTCTTCCTCGCATGGACGTGTAGAATAATGCCAGCGGTCCGGCCTTAAAATAAGCACATCTCCAGGACCGAGCGTCCATCTGCGATTATCCTCTGCTACATGCAGTGCTCCCTTGTTCACATACAACAAATCAAATACGCCGAGGTTCGTCCGATTCGGATGCTCCTCGCCCGCACGATAAACCAAACGGTTGGATTCTATGAAAAATGGCAATGGTGGTGAACGAAACGTTAGTAATAGCTCCTCTGACAACCTAATCTCTCTCCTTCTAAAGTTTTGCATAGCAAAACTTACTTCGTAAGCACTAGCTTAGTTTTGCGAGCAAAACTTTCTTCGTAAGCATGAGCTTAATTTTGCATAGCAAAACTTTCTTCGTAAGCATGAGCTTAATTTTACGCAACAAAACTCTCTTCATAAGCATTAATCCAGTTTTGCATAGCAAAGCCTGCCATCCTAGCCCATGCTCAATTTACCTAGCAAAACTTGCCTCAAAAAGCATACGCTTACTTTTTCACAGTAAAATAAACTTCACAATTAATAATCATGTGTAAATGTGCAAAAAATGACTACTGCTCATGTTACTTGAAAACCATTTCATTTGTCTACAACAAAAGAAATCCCCCACCATTCCGCTTCCGGAAATGACTTGGGGGATTTGCAAATTTTGTATTATTTTCAGCAGCAATTTCACATAACCAGCTGTACATCCGAGCCCGGATTAACCTTAAAGAAATCTACGTCCGGCAGCAAGCTTTTGACCAAAAACATATAATCATAAGAAAGCTCAAGCGATTGCTCGTCAGGCACGAACACGACCTGCTTACTGCTTAAAAGGGAGAACACCTCGATTCGGTCAGGGAGCTTCTCGAATGCACTCATACAAAATACCGATGTCATATGAAAATATAGATTAAGAGCGTCTTCATCTGTATCTACTGCTAGCTTTTGAACTATATAATGATCAAGCGAATCCTCTTGCTCGGCAGAAACCAAATGAAAGATTTGTGAAATCTCCAAATCGAGCTCCTCTACATAAGCCGTCATTTGCTCATAAAAGATAATCGGCATACTCGGTGCTCCGCCTCCAAGCAAGAAGGCTGCCAAATGCTCCTTAATCGTTTGCTTCATCTGCAAGAAATGCTGGTCGGAATGAAATTTATAATTGCGATTCGTCCACCAATTCTCAACGGAAGTATGTATCGTCTCTACTCCGCGTGTCTCTTTGGACCGACGATAAAAGTCGTTTACCGTGTGGCTGGCTGCATATTGAACAAGCTGCCGCCAGTTCACATCACTTTCCTGCTTGCGACCGGACTTTCTTCGAGCGAACCGTTCGGGGCAACGCAGCAGCTCTTCTAGCTTATAGTCTTCAACTCTCAAAATCGCTGGCAACTGCTCCATTACAAAGTCCGCCTTTCTCGTTCCACTATCCGGCTACCGCTACAAGACCCGCAATTTGGCGTCCTAATCTTCTTCCTTGCTCTTTCTCTTCTTCAGACGCGTTATATTCAAATTTAATGCATTCGCCCGCAATTTCTGCGCCGAGCTCCTTCAGCTTCGCTTCAATCGTATCTACAGCGCCGCAATAGATTGGGTATGATGTATCACCTGAGCCAAATACGGCTGCTTTCTTGCCGCTAAGATCAAGTCCATCCATTTCTTCGAAGAAATCGAGAAATTCATCCGGCAGCTCACCGTCTCCCCATGTGTAGGCGCCTATAATAATCGCGTCATAATGATTCAGCTCATCTGCAGTGGCATCGAAGGCCTCTTTAGAAACAACCTCGGCACCCGCTTCCTTAGCGCCTTCTACTATCGCCTCGGCCATTTCTTCTGTATTTCCGGTCATGCTAGCATACACCACAAGTATTTTGGGCATCTTTTTTCCTCCGCTTTCTATTTTTTGTCGTTAGACATTTATCGTTTGAATGCCTTGGAAAAGCGTAGCGAGATACAGATTTCCATCTTGCATATCAATATCTGTTACAGGATAACCAAGTTTAACGGATAGAAGAGTTACTTGATTACACAAATAAGTAAGCTGGAATAATCCGCGATCCGTACATACATAAACCTCATTGCCCTTCGCCTGCACAGAAAAAATAAAAAGTTTGCCGAATCTTATCCGGTCAAATCTTCCTTTTTTATCGCCAATAAACAGCTCGCCTTGATCGCTCGTTCCAATCAAGTGGCCTCTGAATACCGCTAAGCTTGTTACACTTGCATCCAGCTCAAAATGAGCCCAATCATCCATAAAACGATCATATAAAGAGATGCCGCTCTCATGCGAAATAATCAAATATTGAGGCAAATTCATAAAATCATATACACGTTTATCTTGGCATGCTATTTGCTCCCATTTGGAGCTAGCTTTGGACCAAAGCCCATATTCCGTTGCAACGTAGCTGCTTCCACCAATCTTGCGATACTGATAACTAGGAATCAATATGCCATCATTGACCCATGCTTCTCCGTTCCATTCATATAAGCCGCTGCTTGAGCAGGCATGCAGCAAATCATGCTGCAACTGCAGCCGATTTACATTAGTCTGGTCTTCCATGCCTTGATCAAGCTTCTTCCATTCTCCTTCAGCATCGATTTGGTAAATCCCGTGACCGACTGAAGCGGCATACAAGCTATCAGCTCCTGCTTTAACGGACGAGAAGGGAAAGAGCAGCCAATTCCAAGGCTTGCTCGTTTCAGTCTGCATGTCTCTCACTCCTATAAAAATAATCGTTATATCGTTATCCATTCACTAATAATGCAATATGTTTCGTTTCTTATAAGGTGTTATTGGGGATGTCTATCCAAACTCTTTCATGGCAGTAGTAAAAGAACAACACCATATAGTGATAATGATTATCACTTTCGTATACATGATAACCATTCTCAATAATAATGTCAATCCTGTTCTTCATTTATTCTTCATTCATGCTCTTCTACTTCTCTATCATTTAGTAGTTGATCATCCATCCCATACAAACACACATATCCGCAAATATAGTTGAAGGACTATGACCATAGCAGATAGATACCCAATCAATAGATAGAGTACAGCCGTATAATAAGGCATCTAACAAGGAGGTGTTTTCGCTGAGTCATTATTATTATAAGAAACGTTGTGTCAGAAAACCGACTGCAGGTTGCAGTCCAAGAAGGAAGAAACACGATGACAAAATAATAGTTGTAAAGAAAAAAATTATATCTCAAAGAGTTAAAGTCGTAGCTGAGCGAGGAGAAGAAGGCCACAAAGGCAGAAGAGGACCGCAAGGACCACAAGGTCCACAAGGGCCTCAAGGAATAGCTGGTCCTACAGGTGCAACAGGATCTGCAGGGGCAGCGGGTTCTACCGGCGCTACTGGAGTTGGAGTTACGGGAGCGACTGGTGCAAATGGTATTAGCGGCGTAACCGGTGCTACTGGTCCAGCAGGTCCTACAGGACCAGGAGTAGGAGCTACAGGAGCGACTGGTGCTACTGGAAATCCAGGTGTTGCAGGAGCTACTGGCGCTACTGGTACCGCTGGCGTTACCGGTGTTACTGGGGCTACTGGCGCTACCGGTACTGCTGGTGTTACCGGTGCTACTGGGGCTACAGGAGATCCGGGTGTTACTGGTGCTACTGGTACTGCTGGCGTTACCGGCGCTACTGGGGCTACTGGGGCTACGGGCGCTACTGGAGGTACTGGCGCTACTGGGGCTACTGGTATTGATGGTGCGGGCGCTATTATTCCTTTTGCTTCAGGAATTCCTACCGAATTAACGACAATATTAGGCGGTTTGGTAGGTACTTCGAGTCTGGTAGGTTTTGGTTCCTCCGCTGTAGGCGTTAGTATACTTGGCGGTATAATCGACCTCACAGGCGCTGCAGGAACACTTCTTAACTTTGCTTTCTCTGTGCCGCGCGATGGTACGATCACTTCTCTTGCAGCTTACTTCAGTACAACAGCAGCGCTTTCGCTTGTCAACTCTACAGTAACTATTACTGCTCAGCTTTACCAGTCAACGACTCCAAACAATTCGTTTACTGCAGTTCCAGGCGCTGTTGTAACATTAGCTCCTCCACTTACCGGCATTCTGGCTCTAGGCACTATTAGCAGCGGCATTACTCCAGGTTTATCTATTCCTGTTACTGCTGGAACACGCCTTCTTCTTGTCTTCTCTGCTACAGCTACTGGTGTATCACTTGTCAATCTTGTAGCTGGCTATGCTAGCGCTGGATTAGGCATCTCTTAAAAAACGAAATTATGAAAAACGACAGATTAAGGATTCGTCCTTAATCTGTCGTTTTCTTTTCCAAGATTCTTCGTTCATTACAGCTTTAATTGAATTTGGAGCTTGAAACGAATTTTTATCTGATTATTCTCGAACTGTACATCTCTCACCGTTACAACTTCCTGTGCCGGCAAATCTAGTGGAATGACGATCGTTTCTAGCATACTTAGCGGCAGCTGAATAGCTTTGACAGAAAGCGATTGGGGTTTAAGAATAATGTTTGGAGACTCCCAGTCCAGTGAATATACCGCATCCAATCTCGCAGGAATTTTGTTCTTATAGGTAATATTCATTTGTGCAATCAGCTTGTTCTCTTCGAGGTCAAAGTTTGCCCCATCTAGATGAATATCCCTCGCCATTTCTTGATCAGCGGATTCTGGTCTGCTGATGGCAAGCTCGTCTTTCATATTCATTTTGATCAAATGGTTAATATCGGATTCCGTGAGGACGAGCTCCAGCTTCAGCTTTTTGACCATATCCAGTGCTTTCTCTTTCACATCAATCGGCGCATAGCTCATGTCCAGCGGCTCATCCGGTGCAATGTACGACAGAAACCACCATAGTGCGCCGCCAAGCAGTAAAAGAATAACAATGAAGCTCATTAGAAGTCTTTTTAAGGTTTTTCCCATGTGAATCCTCTCCTTGCTATACAAATAAACGATTTCTATTACGCCAACTCATAATGATAGTGCTATAATGAATCCAATCATTTTTACTGTTGATCAAAAAAATGCCGAGAGGATGGTCACCTATGAACACAAATCCTATACCGCTGCATCGTATTGGGCTTGAAGAAATCGTTCAAGCTCAAATGCACTTAAAGGATATCATTACACGAACACCACTTCAACATAACCGTGTGCTGTCCGAGCGGTTTGGATGTCATGTTCTTCTAAAACGAGAGGACCTGCAAATCGTTCGTTCCTTCAAAATACGCGGAGCCTACCATATGATGCGTTCTCTGTCACCAGAAACGCTCGCTAAAGGGGTGGTTTGCGCCAGCGCCGGCAACCACGCGCAAGGCGTAGCCTACTCGTGCCAAACACTTGGCATCCCCGGCAAAATATACATGCCCAGCACAACTCCTCGCCAGAAGGTGACGCAGGTTAACTTTTTTGGCGGATCGCAAGTTGAGGTCATCCTTACAGGAGACACCTTTGACGATGCTTATGCCGAAGCAGTCGCAGAGAGCAACCGCAACGGCCTTGCCTTCGTACATCCCTTTGACGATCCCAAAATCATCGCAGGAAACGGAACGGTAGGACAAGAATTAATGGAAGCCGCGGATACCGTACCTGACTTCGTATTCGTGACCGTCGGCGGTGGCGGGCTTGCAGCCGGCGTCTCATCTTATGTAAAAATCGTCTCACCGACAACAAAGGTAATTGGCGTGGAGCCGGAAGGCGCGCAATCACTAAGAGCATCGCTTGATGCAGGTGAAGTCGTTACCCTTGATCAAATTGAGAAATTCGTCGATGGCGCAGCTGTTAAACGTATCGGTGATTTATCATTTGAGCTATGCAGAGACCTGCTTGACGATGTTATTTCCGTGCCTGAAGGAAAAGTGTGTACGACGATGCTCGATTTGTATAATGAGAATGCCATCGTAGCCGAGCCGGCAGGCGCACTGCCCATTGCTGCGCTAGAAGCATATCGCGATCAAATTCAAGGCAAGACGGTCGTCTGTGTCGTAAGCGGCGGCAATAATGATGTCGATCGGATGCAGGAAATCAAAGAACGTTCTCTCATCTATGAGGGCTACAAGCATTACTTTATGGTCAGCTTCCCGCAGCGCGCAGGAGCGCTACGTGAATTTCTCGACAGCGTGCTTGGTCCTAATGATGATATTACACGATTCGAGTACACCAAAAAATCAAACAAAGACAACGGTCCGGCACTCGTCGGCATCGAGCTTACGCACCGTGAGGATTACGATCCGCTCGTTGCTCGCATGAGCAAGAAGGGCTTTCAATTTCTTGAGCTGAACAAGGACCCTGTTTTGTTTAACTTGTTGATTTGATCGGCATGATGTGAATAAGATACGCCCCGTATCCATGAATGGATACGGGGCGTTTGTCATTACCAGGCGTAGGCACGCGGTGCATCTCCGCCAGGACCAGGGAATATTTCATCAATACGTTTCAGTGCAGATTCATCTAAAGAGATTTCAACTGCGCGAAGCGAGCGCTCGAATTGATCCAGCGTGCGGACACCGATAATCGGAGCCGTTACTGCCGGATTTGCAAGCAACCATGCGAGTGAAACCAGATCCTCAGGCTCTCCAAGCTCGTCACAAAATTCAGCATAGGCATCTAATTGATCACGATGCTGCTCCAATCGTTTCGAATCTCCGCTGCGGCGGCCTCCGTCTTTACGACGATGATTGCCTGCAAGCAAGCCGCCGTCAAGCGGACTCCACGGAATAACGCCAAGTCCTAATTCCTTCGAAGCTGGCAATACCTCCAGTTCCGGCAAACGGCATAACAAATTATATTTGTGCTGCTCAGATACAAGACCGATCGATCCTCTTGCCTTCGCTTCGCCCTGCGCAACTGCAATATCCCAGCCGGCAAAATTACTTGAGCCTATGTAGCCAACCTTGCCTTGGTTTACTGCTGTTTCGAATGCTCCCCAAAGCTCATTCCAATTTGCACTGCGATCCACATGATGCATTTGGTACAGCTCGATATGATCCGTTTGAAGACGCTTAAGCGAACCTTCCAAATGTCTGCGAATTTTATATGCGGATAGTCCCGCTTCACGGTTCGGACCGTCATGATTATCATGCATGTCGCCGTATACTTTTGTAGCCAGCACCGTACGTTCACGGCGTCCGTCGCCCTGCTTGAACCATTTTCCGATAATTTCTTCTGTACGGCCTGCGTTCTCGCCCCAACCGTAAATGTTAGCGGTATCGATAAAATTAATGCCTGCATCTAGAGCTGCGTCTAATATACGAAATGATTCCTTCTCGTCCGTGTCCACGCCAAAATTCATTGTGCCCAGACATAAACGGCTTACTCGAAGTCCAGATCTTCCTAGTTTCGTGTATTGCACTCTAATCATCGCTCCTTCAATTTTGAAATAGGATGGATTGCGTATTCATTATACTAAAAATACACAAAGTAACCAAACGCCGTTCACAATCGCATAACAAATGTTCGTTACACTAACGGCAGGAGGTGTGTCTATGATACGTTTCGAGGAAAAACCGCAGCCGAAATTGTTAATTTTGTACGCTTCATATGGAGAAGGCCATCTTCAGGTTGCTCGCGCGATTAAGAGCGCTTGGGAGGAGCATGGCAATTATCGTACGGTAATGGTCGATCTCATGGCAGAATCTCACCCTTGGATAAATGAGTTTGCTAAGCGCTTTTACTTAAAGAGCTATACGCATATGCCCTCGCTATATGGCTGGTTGTATGATTTCACAAGGCTAATGAAGCATGATTCATTATTTGGCGGGCTTCTTCATTCCTTTGGTACAGAAAAAATTAGGCGTATTCTTGCAGTCGAGCAGCCAGATATCGTCGTGCATACGTTCCCCAGCTTTGCTCTGCCGAAGCTTAAGAAACGTAAAAGCTTTCATCCTCCCTCCTATGCTGTCATTACCGATTTTGATCTTCACAGGCGCTGGGTTCATCCAAGCGTCGACCGCTATTATGTCGCTACAGAGGATCTCCGATTAGAGCTTTCCTCGCTGGGAATACCGGAGAGGGCAATTCAAGTGAGCGGCATTCCGCTCAAACACGGATTCCGTGCAACAGCCGCCTCAAGCGAGCTCTACGAGAGATATAAACTAAATCCTAATCAACCTATAGTCCTAATCATGGCGGGAGCGCAGGGCGTTTTGCCTGATGTATCGCAAATTTGCAGCAGCTTGCTGCAAAACGCTGAGGTTCAGGTCGCGCTGGTATGTGGACATAATCTTTTTATGAAAAATATTATTGAGCAACAATTTCAAGCACATGAAGGAGCTTCTCGCCTGCAGGTGTACGGGTTTATTGAGTCTATTCACGAGCTTATGGCTATATCTAATTGCCTCATCACTAAGCCAGGTGGCGTTACATTATCAGAAGCGATCGCTGCCGAGCTGCCCATATTCATCTACAAGCCAGTTCCTGGACAAGAAAAACAAAATGCATTGTATCTTAAGTCCAAAGGTGCAGCCGTCGTTGCCTATGAGGTGAATGAGCTGACGGAACAAATTTTGAAACTCGTTCATGATCCATTACGTCTTACTAATAGCAGACAATCCACTAAACAGCTTCAAGCCTCACAAACCGCAGCCGACAGCATCGTTTTGGATATTTTATCCAACTTACGTATAATGGAGAAAGCAATCACTTTATAATGGATAAGGGGCTTGCCCGTGATTACAAATCAAAAAAGTTGGTTTGGAGCGGAGATGCGACTTATCTCCGTTATTTTGTTTGTTGTGGAGTTTGTAAGAGGTGCTGTTCTTGTTAGTTTGCTGCCTATTTTTGGGGCAAAAACATTAGGCCTATCACCTGATGTTATCGGCGCTGCGATTTCAGCTCATTATTTAACCGATACGCTGCTCAAAATGGCTATTGGCTACTTGCTCGATCGTTTCTCAACTCGTATCGTCGTTCAAGCAGGTTTAATTATTTCGCTGATCGGCATATATTTGCTGCAATTCTCCGAGCTGCCATGGATGTTCATTGGTGCAGCCGCACTATATGGCATCGGAATGTCACCGATCTGGATCGTATGCTTAACGAAAGTAACTGAGCAGCAGCGTGCAACCCAAATGGGAACGCTCTACACCATTTGGATGGTGGGACTAGGAAGCGGTCCGATCGTATGTAATATTCTGCTCGATTTCAGCGTATCTTTTACGTACAAGCTGCTTGTCAGCATGTCTGTGGCTGCATGCGTATTAACGCTTTTCATGAGCAAAGAAAGGGCTGCTGCATCAAACCGTATGCCATTTCGAACGCAGCTCGTCATTCTGAAGGAACGACTCGGCCATATGAAGATGCTGCTGCCGGGGATGATTTTGCAGACGACAGGCGCAAGCATGCTCGTTCCCATTTTACCAAGCTTCGCAAATCAGGAGCTAGGTATCTCAGGCACGCAATACTCCATTCTTTTAACGGCCGGAGGACTTTTTGCTGCAGGTGGACTCATCCCCATGGGGAAACTTGCCGATAAGCTGGTTAATAAAAAATGGTTTCTCGTGACTGGATTTGGAGCGTTTGCATTTGGTTTATATATGCTGGCATCAGGACTTTCGTTCTGGTATTGTTTACTAATAGCGGCTGCTCTTGGATTATCCTATTCAGCTATTTTGCCTGTTTGGAATGCGCTGCTCGCTGCCTATGTTCCACCTAATCAAGAAGGGCTTGGCTGGGGCGTATTATCCACTTTTGAAGGAATAGGCGTTATGATCGGTCCAGCTGCTGGCGGCTTAATCGCGGCTTGGAACGGAGAAGCATCCGTTTTTTGGACAAGCGCAATCCTCTTTGGATTGATCGGTTTATTTTATTTATGGTTCCCATTTCCGGCATTCGCTACAAATGAAAAAGCTACAAACAAGTAGAACGGGGTTAGATCTATGGATGATTGGCGCAACTGGCTTGAATACTTAAAACACTTGGATCTCGATTCAATCCAATGGACATTGGAAAGCTATTCGCAATGGGGGCCTTTTCCCGGCATTTTGCTTCCCATGCTTGAATCGTTTCTCCCTTTCCTCCCATTAATTCTTATCATTGCGGCTAATGCCAACATTTACGGCCTCGGCTTTGGATTTCTTTTTTCATGGATCGGTGTAAGCGCTGGTGCCTTCTGCGTATTTTGGATCAGCCGAAAGCTCGGACGCAATGTAAAAGGGAAACTAGAGCGAAGATTTCCCAAGTCGCAGCGGTTCTTCAATTGGGTTGAACGCCGCGGCTTCACGCCGCTATTCCTGCTGGCTTGCTTCCCTTTTACACCTTCAGTTGTTATAACTGTCGTATCCGGACTTAGCAAGGTGCCATTCCCTACTTTTATGCTCGCTACACTGCTTGGGAAGGCAGTTATGATATTTTGCATTTCCTTGATTAGCTTCGATATTGGCAATTTAGTCAATGAGCCTTGGCGTATATTCGTCTCGATTACTGCTGTTCTGGTCATGTGGTTCGGGGGCAAACGTCTCGAATCCCGCTATCAGCTGAATGGGTGAGGTGATGGAGTATGTTTTATGGACCATCTTGGCTAGTTTGCCTGTACAAGCGCCTCTCCCTCTCCTCACATGGTTTGATGTTGGGGCTACGACGATCGTGCTGGTCATTGCGTTTGCTCTGCTCGCCGGCATGTTTATGTTCATTCGAATTGTTACAGATGACTCAGATAAATTTAAGGACATGAAAGAGATGGTGGAGACGATCTTCGGAACGCCTGCCCATCTCCGTCCGAATCCCGAACAATCCTCCGCCATAAAAGAAGGCAAAGGCGAGCTCATACATGATGCCGCAGCTGCTAAAGCACCATTTTCCGAACCATGTCCCGCTTGCGATGAGATCGTCACTGAACGTGATTCGGTTTGCCCCTCATGCGGACTCCACTTATTATAGTTTGCTCCTGTTCTTCCACCTTGTACTCATACATTTCATCCTTTTGTGGCACACTGTTGAGGATCTTCTTCTGAAGATAAAGAAAATAAAAAAACGATGAGATTCTCGAGGAGGGTGACCACATGTCAGGCAAACAGCCATCCGATCAACAGAAGGCAGCAAGCAAGGCGCAATCCCGAGCAGACCGCAATCTAGCCAGCAAATCGTCAGCGAGCGAACTGCAGTCAGATGCCGATCGTTCAGCTGTGCCCAAGCACGGATTATAAGGACAGGAAGGTTGGTTGACACCATATGAGCAATGATAATAACCATAATGAGATGAATCCCCTATCTGGTGAGCCTGTTGAAGTAAAAGGCACCTACCGCAATGAATGGGGACGTGAAGAGCAGCTCGAACGCGGAGATGTGTTCCCAGCAGATCCGATGCTTGGAACAACCGAGTGGCAGCTCGTTGAGCTCTTCTTCAATAATCATCATGAGGGGCATACTGATCCGAGGCTGGTGCCGCATGATGATGATAATAACCCAGAGGCTCATATGCAGCATCCAAGGCGTCATGAAGGCAGCAACAAAACTGACGATGATCAGTAAACATTGAGCATGCTGTAATATAAGCAGAAAAACAGCAGGCAAGAACGCTCTTAAGCGGCGTTCTAACCTGCTGTTTTTGTTTTATTTGCTAAACTAATCAGCTAAATCCGTTCATGATGACTTTGGTCCATTCTCTGCCTCTTCAGCACAGCGCTTTGCGTTTTCCTCGCGCTGCGTCACTTGATCGAGCAGCTTCTCCAGTCGCCGCAAATGGTAGGCATATTCGAACAATGCCGAAGCGACAAAGACGAGACGCTTATGCTCGTCCGGGTCTTCCAAAATGTATGCTGTCAATTCCTTCACAAACCGCGCTTCTCGTTCTTCCTCAGGCTCAATCAGCGCATTAGGCTTCATTTTCCCTTCAGCTTTCAACAAGATGTGCTCGTGATACTTCGATAAATCCTCAATTTGCCGATCGAAGCGCAGCGCCCACTCACTGGCACTTTGGGAGGAAAAATAATGCTCCTCCACCACATCGAGCAGATCAGCCCCTTTTTGCAGAGACTTAATCATTTGTTTCGATACAAGCAGCTGACGGGCATGGCTCGTCTTCGTCTTTGCAAGCACTTTGCGCTCCTCTTCGAAAACGGTGTGGCGTTCCTCCAGCTTGTGCAGCGTATCGTGAAGCTTGTCCTTCTCTTGGCGGAAAACCTGCTCCTTCATCTCATTCGAAATGGCTGTGCGAAGCAGCAGAGAAAGCTGTGAATAGGCATGATGAACCTGTTCGGTAAATTGCTTCCTTGGCCGTGGAGGGAATACGAGCACGTTAACCGCAAATGATGCTCCAATACCCGTTAGCACCATTAAAAATCTTCCTATTGCCACGTCCCAGCCTTGTCCATTCGCTTCCATAATGGCAACAACCGTAACCAGCGTCAGACTAATCGTGCTCTCCATCTTCAAGCGAATACTAATGAGAATGACAAGGATACATACAAGACCTGCCGCAATCGGCGTATGACCGAATAACCGAACGGCTACAATCGCCATTACAGCACCCAGCAGATTCGTTTGCACTTGATCCGCTACACGCTGCCATGAGCGGTAAATAGAAGGCTGAATCGTAAATATAGCTGCCACGGCAGCAATAAGCGGGGAAGCGAAGCCGAACAAGCTGCTCAAGTAAATAGCTAAGGCAACAGCCATCCCCGTTTTTAAAACCCTTGCACCAATCGTCATGTTGATTCTGCCTCCGTCACCAGAAGTTCGGCTGAAGCCACCTCTCTTCCATTTACCCAAAGCGTTACAAGATGAAGCCCGCTATAATGCTTGCGCGTCGTTAAATCAGCAAAACGATGAGTGCGAACACTTGAAGCTGAAGCTCCTCCGGCATACTCGCGATCCGATAGCAGGAAACGTTTCAATGAAGTTTTCCCTCCAGACTTCACGAATGCAATTCCATATTCGATACGCAGCTTGGCCGGCTCACCCTCACGCAGCTGTACGCGATATCGTATAGATACCTCACCACCAATAGCAACTGTCTCTGGATCTACCTCGATTGCAGCAAAAGCAACAAGCGGGTGTTCCTCTTCTTCTGCAGACGCGTGCTTCGCGTACCCAAACAATTCCATGATCTGCGGGCTTGATTGCTTAATCAGCGTACGGCAGCCATGACGAATGATCCAATCCGTCTTCGCATCATTGCCGATCCAAGCCTGCGCAAGCGAAATGACAAGCTCGGGATGATCTTTCGCAATATCATTCAAGTTGTTAGCTACGCTCTTGCGCACATAAAGTGAATCATCACATTTGAGCTTCTCCAAAATCGGAACAATCGGCGATGGATCTCGCTTAAAGAGCGGCAGCGCCTGCGCCCATGGCAGGCGTGGTCTTATGCCTTCGCTCGCAAGCCGCCTTACGTGCTCATTCTGATGATCTGCCCATATAAGCATTTGCTTAGCCATACGCTGTGGATCGGCAAGAATGAAAGCTCTTATTGCAAATTCTGAGGTCGAATATTTCGTAAAGCGCTCCAGCGCGTCCAAAGACAGCTCCCAGTTTTGTGGCTCCAGTCCAAACACCTCGACGAAGTCCGGAAATATGATAAAAGGCAGCCCTGTGCATTTTTCATCTATTTGATATAAAACAGCCAGCGCTTCATCATATGCCTGCGGTAATGTAGCACCTAGCGCTTCTGTAATTTTTCGAGTTCGAGCCTTTAACTCTAATTGCTCCCAGTCACCATCCCTTACACGCTCTGCGAAAAGAACGGCGTCAAAAGGACTCCATGCTGACTTCAGCAAACCCGCAAATTTCTCCAAAAATAATCCATCGTACATAGCCTTAAGCGGTTCTGCCAAATTAATCCCCTCCTCCAGTTATTATACCGAAAAAACCGATTCGATCACTACTTGCATCCGTTATTCATTTATAACTGCGCTGCAAGCAGCAAAAAAGCTCCGAAACGCCCCTGCAGGAGCGCTCCCGAGCTTGTTTTATTTATAAAACTTAAATATAGCGCGCTATGATTCCAGACAACTGCTGCGCAATTGCGTTCGGCCCTGCTGAGAGCTGCTCATTCGTGAAGCGAGCCCGAACAAATGTCTCATCCATATCCATAGCCTCTGCAAAAAAGGATGATAACCCGCGTGCGCGCCGGTCGATTTGGAGCACCAGCTCAAGCTCGCGATCCGATGGATAGAACATCACTTCCAGCTCGTCAAGCTGGCCTCGGAACTGCGAGGTCGGCACAAATTCCAGCTCTTGAATAAATGGCATTTTGCCGCCAAGACGGGAAGAGTACTCGCATTCTGCCTTGCGCAACCGGAATCCGAGCACATTCAGCGCCTCCAGCACCGTGTTCATGGCGTGTGTCGGAACCACTTCGATTCGGTCATTATCACCAGGATCGACGCCTCCGCGAACGTCTAATTCCGTCTTCACCCATACTGGCGCGCGGCCAATTGTAAGCGGTGTTTGATGGGGCAGCTGAAAGGAGAACGGCACCTCGCGACTTTCATTTGCCTGCAATGTGAAGGGAGCGCTCACGTGATATCGTCCCACCACTCCCTGCTGCGTTATTTTACTGTCATTGCTCTCACGTATATATTCTGTCATGACCGATAGCTGTATCGTTTCAATTCGCTGCTCTACGTTGCCGCCTTGCATTTTGACGATACCTCGAACCTCTTCACCTGGTGCATAACGTGCTTTTTCTAATAGTGTATCAATCTTTGCTGAGCCAATACCGATGCTTGCCAAAAAACGATTAAACATCAAACCGACCTCCACTCAAATTATCTTCATTCCGAACTGCATAACCGTATTACGATGTCTTGAAAATTAAGTTTCAAATTCAAAAAGTCATCCTTCGGCGCGTGATAAAAAGTTAATGATGAATGGCGTGAACCCGTCTCTAATGGTCTGAATCATCTGATTGGCCTAGCTCGCTCAGCTTCTGATCCATCGGCAAATTCGGCTGCTCCATATACGGCAATTGGATGATGAAGGTCGTCCCGACTCCTAGCTTGCTTTCGGCCGTAATTTGTCCCTGATGATTATTAATAATTTTGAAAGTGACCATTAATCCAAGTCCGGTCCCTTTATCCTTTGTTGTATAAAAGGGTTGACCAATCTTCGACAGTTGCTCCGCAGGCATGCCTGATCCTTCATCTTTAATGCGTATCATTACTCCGCGATCAGGATCAAGGGACATATTAATCATGACGATGCCACCATTATGCATCGCTTCTATCGCATTTTTAAGCACGTTAATAAACGCTTGCTTTAATTGATTCTCAACACCGTATACCCACAATGGGCGATAGTCAGAATGAAATTCAATGATCACATTGTGCAAAATAGCTTGTGTCTCCAGTAAATTAACCGTGTCCGCCATTAATTGACGGCAATCTTTATGCACAAATTCATAAACCTGTGGCTTGGAGAGCATAAGTAGTTCGCTGACGATTGACTCGATACGGATGAGCTCTGTTTTCATAATGTCATAAAAATGGTTGATATTGCCCCGGCCCGATGAAAGCAGCTGCATAAACCCTTTTAATGAGGTAAGCGGATTTCGGATTTCATGTGCAATGCCCGCCGCTAATTGACCTGCGACATAAAGCTTCTCAGAATTAATGAGCAGCTCCTCATTCTTCTTCCTCTCAGAAATATCCCGAATAATGACTTGTTCAATTTGTTTACCCGAGAAGGTAGAGCTCACCCGTACCATTTCTGTATGAAGCAGCGTCCCTTGCATGGACATCCATTGCAGCTCGATTGGCTTATTGGACGCATCATCTCCTGCTTGGCCTGCCGTGAGCCATGCTTCCAGTTCATTATGATAGGGTTCAGCCAATAAATTATAAACATTTGAACCGATTATTTTATCCGCTGAATGCACTTCGAATAAACGCAAGCCAGCACGGTTCATAAATTCCCATTTGCCGTCGCTTATTAAAGCTATTGTATCTATGGAGTTCTCCACTAGAAGTTTATAACGCTCATTCATTTGAGTATATTTGTTGGATGCAAACCAGGTGGTAAGACTGAAGCTGAGGATAAATAAAGTAGATAAACCAAGTAAAGATGCTAGAATCAACAAATATTGGTTTAGAAGATCTGTAGATAAAACATCGCTATAATCAATCTGCAGCGCGTGCATGCCAACTTGATGAACGACTATATTAGACAATCCGAGTGAAAAGCAGCTTTTTATCTTATACCCTGACCCCTTTGTTTCCAGCCAATAAAAAGCCAAATATGCGCCAATAAAGTTGACTCCAAAGGAGATCCAATACAGCGGCCAATCCATTTTTAGTATAACGACCGATTCGGAAAGCATCGACAAGTAATGAAGCATCGTAGCTCCCAGAGCCATTAATAGGGCTCCAACTAAGAAGCGTACCGATGAGAGATTTTTCTTTTGCATAACAACTAATGAGACATAAATGATAATGACACATGCGAATACTATAGGGAGCATGCTCCAATTCATGACCAATCTATAGTGGGATGCAAGCAACAAAACAACATGCATCGTCCATTGGCCAAGTCCAAATACGGCAGCGCCGCCAATGATCCAATTGAAGCCGTGTGTATGTTCATTTTGCAGAGGCTTTTCAATCATTTTCAGCATCGTATAGGAGGCAAAACACATGATGAAGAGTGATAAAACTAAATAGAATCCATTTCCATGTATAACGAGGTCGCTCATAGAACTCCTTAAATAACCATTAATTTGCTTTCAAATAGTAAAATTCGACAATATCCTTTAAAAACCTCTCTTTGTCCCGGCAATATTTCAATTTTTTGTAAGAAATCGAGCGTGAGTTTCTCTTCTGCTCATCTTCGGCTATTATGTTAGAATGACCTTAGTAGAAACAGGCGATAATAGTCTAATAGGATTACTAGATTTGATCATTCCGCTTCGTAATAGTACGAGGCTTACGTCAGACATTATTACCGCTTCTTAAAATGTGTAGGAGGAAAAGCAATGAAAATCATTAAAGAGTTTAAAGAGTTTGCAATGAGAGGCAATGTCATCGATTTAGCGGTCGGGGTCATTATCGGAGGAGCTTTTGGTAAAATCGTAACTTCTCTGGTTAACGATGTAATTATGCCGCCGATCGGTGTGGTTTTGGGAGGCGTCGATTTTAAGGATTTAAAAATCCCTCTCTATACCAAAGAACACGCTGCCAAAGTCGCTGCTAGTAGCAAAGATAAAATCGATGAAACCTTGCTGCCTACCATCAATTATGGCCAATTCATAAACGTAATGCTGGACTTTATTATCGTTGCATTCTGTATCTTTCTGCTTGTAAAAGTAATCAACGTGCTTCGCCGCAACGAGAAGAAGGAAGCTCCACCTGTTGAAGTGACCGAGAAGGATTGCCCTTACTGCTTGTCCAAAATCCCTGTGAAGGCTACGCGCTGCAAGCACTGCACATCCCAGCTAGAGGCTGCTGCACATGGCTGATGAGCTCTTTGACATTTATGACGAGCAGCTTCGGCCGCTGGGCACAGCAACACGCGCAGAGACGCATGCGAAAGGTTATTGGCACCGCAGCTTCCATTGCTGGCTGACGCGCCGTGAAGGAAACCGCAGGTTCGTGCGGTTTCAGCTGCGTCAGGCAGGCAAGGATACAAATCCGGGCTGCTATGATATCACGGCGGCCGGTCATTTGAGTGCGGGCGAAACTATTCGCGAGGCCATTCGTGAGCTTGAGGAAGAACTAGGGGTTTCCGCCTCATTTGAACAGCTCATACCACTCGGGCAAATCAGGGAAAATATTAGCGGTGAAGTAAACGGAAAACCCTTTATCGACCGTGAGGTCAGTGACGTTTTTGGCCTTGTGTGCGAGCTGCCTTTGACAGAACTTCTGCTGCAGCCTGAAGAAGTGGCCGGCGTTTATGAGGCTGATCTAGATGAGCTGATTGCATTGTTTGAAGGCTCTTTATCTGCGGTTTCTGCGTCAGGTGTTGAGCTCGGAGATCAGAACGAGCAGCTGACGATTGTCCAGCGCTCCGTTTCGGCGAAGCAATTCGTGCCTCGCGAGTTTTCTTATTATACGAGCGTACTTCAGGCTCTGCGCGGTTGTACTTAAGGGATGCCTTGCTTTTGCTAGCTGGATCGCGAACGCCCATTGTTCGCTCCCAATTGCTATACCACTGGTCAATTAAGCCATGGATATTATAAAATTCAGTATGGCGCGGCGCTAGGTCAAAATCATTCAGCTCGGGCTGATTGTACAACCTCGCCGCCATTTCATGAAAACACCCGTGAAGATTGTACTCAATAAAGCTGCCCAGCTGATCGGCTGTAGCGAATGAACGCGGATTGTTCTGTACTCGCTGCTCTGCGCCTGGATTAAAGCAGGAGGAACGCCTGATCTCCTCAGGCACTTGGTTCCAGCCAGCAATCCAGCTGCGGTCATAGCCCATCGAATCATGCCAGCTGTATACCCTATTAATAAAATCTCGATGAAATCGCAGAAACCGATCGCCATAACCCGGCGGCGGTATCGTTCCTGGAACCAAATGATTCGTATGATGCCATACGCGGTGCTCATCCAACAATGCTTGCGGAAAATTAGGTATTCGCGGCATCCTCTTTCCCTCCAAACTTATACATGATTCTCGTCTCTCACTCCTATAACGTATGCAGCCCATACAACTCCTGTGATATGCCTCCTTTTTAAATAACAAAAAGGACTGCCAACATAGAATATTGACAGCCCTTCCTATTAAATTGAAATTACCAGAATTGACGACGGCATTCATCTACTTCTCTTTTGACGCAAATATCAAATGAGACGGTTACATCTTGATTTCTTCCGAACGCACAGAAAATTCTTACACAGTCCTTGTCGCGCGTGCAGAAGAAGTTTACTACACGGCAATGGCAATCGATTAAGCTTTGAACGGCTCTTGCATCACGACATCGTATCGCTCTCACAAGTTTTGCAGCAGTGCGCTCATCCTTCAACTGTTTAAAAATATCACTTAACTCAGCTCCTGCTTCTTGCATCGCTTCAACTGCCGGGTCTTCTCTGCGTCCGCAGCTTTTTTGCTCCACTGGGCTTATGCACTCAGAAGAGATCCGAGCTCGGCTATTTGTTTTACTTGTTTTACGAGCCGCTTTCACATTGCTAACTTTCAGTATTGATTTAGCAGACATATTACTCCACCTCCCTCTCGAACATACTCTATTCTATGTAAATTTAAGAGAGTTGCATGGACGAGTATCGCCCTCCAAGTGTTGAATTTAACCTTCCATTTTTGTATGACCCGCTCGCTTCCTGCATACCTATATGACATACCATACGAATGGAGGTCTTTGGCTTGGCAGAAAATATGATGAGCATGGGCAACATCGGCAATATGGGCAATGTGCCAAACCCCGGCAACATGGGGAGCATGAGCAATATGCCGAACGCTGGGAACGCGGGCAGCATGCCTAACATGAACACCATGAGCAGTATGCCGAATGCGGGGAATATGGGAAGCATGTCCAATATGAGCAACATGGGCAATATGCCGAAAGCAGGCAATGTGGGCAGCATGTCCAATATGAGCAACATGGGCAGTATGCCGAACGTCGGCAGTATGAGCGGCATGCCCAATATGAGCAACATGGGCAATATGCCAAACGTCGGTAGTATGGGTGGCATTCCCAATATGAGCAACATGCAAAACGCAGGTAGTATGGGCGGCATGCCCAATATGAGCAACATGGCAGGCATGGAGAAACCCGCTCCAGTGATCTATGAAGCCGAAGCGCAGCACACGGCAATGGTAATGGAGGTACGCGATAGGATTATGAACATGTGCGGCGGTCATATGCATAAATACGTTTGCGTACAGACCATCGATGGACATGTATTTGAAGGCAAGCTTATGCATATCGATCACTGCATTCTTTATTTGCAATGTACGATGCGAGACCCTCGTGCTTTCATGAACCCGTATAATGCGGTGCTGCCACTCGTTCTGTATGAGCTTCTTGTCATCACACTGCTCTAAGTATCAAGTTTGGCTTGGATTCATTCGACAAAAGCATGTCCCTTTTGACATCGACGGTCTATGACTGCGAAAGCTGTCATACATATGCATAGAATGAAACGTCGATGAAATGAGGGGAGTAGACTCATGATTGAACGGATAAATCGGCTTCAGATAGAACTCCCGCCATCACCTTACGCGGATGCGAACGCCGCGGCAGCGGTGCAGGAGCTGCTTGGAGGAAAATTTGGTGAAATGTCCACCTTAAACAACTACATGTACCAGTCCTTTAATTTCCGTGAGAAAAAGAAGCTTAAACCGTTCTACGACCTAGTATCCAGCATAACAGCAGAGGAATTTGGCCATGTGGAGCTTGTTTCGACAGCTATTAATATGGTGTTAACAGGGACAACAAGTCCCGGTGATCCTAATTCTGCCCCACTAAAGGAAGGCGTAAATAAGCGCAACAGCTATTTTTTTATACAAACCGGTCAAACCTCGCTGCCAGGTGATTCGATGGGACGCGCATGGACTGGTGATAATGTATTTAGCAGCGGCAATCTAGTGCTTGATCTGCTGCATAATTTCTTCTTGGAGTGCGGAGCACGAACGCATAAAATGCGAGTATTTGAGATGACGGATCACCCTACAGCAAGGGCAATGATTGGCTATTTACTCGTTCGCGGCGGCGTCCATGTACTTGCCTATGCCAAAGCGCTCGAAATCGCAACGGGCGTTGATGTGAAGAAGCTTATCCCTATTCCCGACCTTAGCAACAACAGCTTCGAAACGGCTCGAAAATACGAAGCAATGGGGCTTGGCAACAAGCTGTATACATTCAGCCAAAACGACTACAAGGATATTGTCCTCATTTGGAATGGACAAAATCCGCTTACCGGCGCTGAGCTTGAGGTCATTCAGGGCGCACCGCAAGGCGCACCTATGCCTGATTTGAGCGAGCTTCCAGAAGAGTTTGCGCCAGGCATCTCGCAAGAGGATTTTATTGAAATTGCCCGTCGGCTGCAGAAAAACGCCGGACTATAACCATGTCATGATTCAAGGAAGACCTCCTCATGCGCGCAAAGCGGCTTGGAGGTCTTCCTGCTCCTATTCCCTCGTTTTCCTATGCTATACTAAACAAAAGGCGAGGGAACGAAGGTGATTGCGATTCAAGTTTTGGCTATGCTTACTATGCTTATTGATCATATTGGTTTGTTGTGGTTCCCTGAGAACGTCATTTGGAGAATCATTGGACGGCTGGCTCTCCCCTTCTATGCGCTCGCGATAGTTCTCGGTTATTACCGAACGAGCAATCTGGATCGTTATCTGAAACGGGTAGCATGGATCGCGCTTTTATCGCAGCTGCCTTATCAATTTGCTTTTTACCGGCTTGAAGTCAATACGGTAGGCACTTTATTCGTCTGCCTGCTGCTTCTGCGCCTTCTAGACAAATGGAACGGAAAGCCACTTCTGCAAGTTCTGCTTTGCCTTTCACTCGCTGGACTTCTCGAGTTTATGCCCTTCAGCTATGGCGCATATGCTGCACTGCTCGTACTCATTTATCGTTATGCTCAAAATCAATCCTTTGTTGTGTTTCACTTCTCCTTGGAAGTGGTAAGCATCTTTATAAAGGAATGGTTCATACAGCCCTTTAGCATATTTGCTACTATTCTTATGGTCTATGTGCCTGATTTCATGCGCAGCCTCGAAACCATCAAAGTACCGCGCTTCGTTTGGCGCAGCTTTTATCCGCTTCATATGACGCTCATCGCAATCGTTTATTATGCAACCAGCAGCGAAAGCTTTAAGGAAATATTTCGCAAGCTATCATTCAGTTGATCATTCCGCCAGTTTTTCTATGGCTTTCATACATGAGATTGCAGCTGCTACACCTCTTAAGCATGTGCAGTAATTGTCGAACATGTTAGAAAAGTGTAAATAAAGTAAACAAAATTCTGACCACATATTCATAAGGGGCTAAAATATTTACGTTAGAATGGAGGAAATTGATCGGAGGTGTTATAGGAAATGATGAAAATCGTTACCTTTAAAAGTCGTTCTGTCCCAGTCTATTACCCTAATGAACAATCCGCATCCATAGATCTGCTTCATCATAAATTGTACGAACTAGAACTCGATTTTGACTTCCGCAAAAAGTGGAGAAGAATCAAATCTGTTGAAATGGTGCGTGATGTCGCTATTTTCCAGTATAACGACGGCACAAAGCTCTACCTTGAAGTATGTTAGATAACTCGTAAAGAAAGACCTGCAGGCAAAGTGCCCGTCAGGTCTTTTTGTGCTTTCATCACCCCCATTCACCTACAAAAAATGCCCCAACAGCATATCGCTGCTAGGGCATTATTCATTCTCCTTTAAGCTAAACCTTAAATTTCATAATTTCCTTCTGCAAATGCTCTGCCATATTGGCAAGCATAGCTGATGCCGCTGCAATTTCTTCCATCGAGGCCGTCTGCTGCTGCGCCGCTGCAGCTACAGATTGCGTACCAGAAGCCCCTTCAACCGCGATATCAACGACCTCTTTAATGGTCAGCATCACTTGCTCTGTACCTGCTGCAATGCCATTTGCTGCTTGCGAAACCTCATCAATTTGCTCAGCAACCTGCATAACCTCATCCCGTATAGAGCCAAACATGCGGCCTGCTCCTTCAACTGCTTGGATGCCGCCGGATACGACAGTGCCCGCATCATTCATCGCCAGCACCACACGTTCCGTCTCCGTGCCAACAGCCATAACAATTTTCGTAATATGATCGCTTGATTCCTTCGTTTGCTCTGCCAGCTTGCGAACCTCGCCAGCTACAACCGCGAAGCCTTTGCCGTGCTCGCCAGCCCTTGCCGCTTCTATAGAAGCGTTCAGTGCAAGCAGATTCGTCTGAGCAGAAATGTCTGATATAACCTGCACCATTCTAACGATTTCCGTGGATCGATTCCCAAGTCCTTGTACGGCTGCAGCCAAACTATTAAAAGATAGCTGTATCGATTCCATTTGAACAACTGCCTGCTGCAGCGTCTCGTTTCCTTCTGTTGCCTGGCGGGAAGTTTTTTTGGCTGCATGTGACGCTTGCTCCGTGCTGACCGCAATTTGCTGAACGCTTGCCGACATTTCATGTATAACCTGAAAACTCTGCTCAGCACTAGCCGATTGCTTCTCAGCCCCATCTGCTACCTTCTGAATCGTATATGCGATATGTTCGCTTGCATGGCTGGTTTGTTCTCCGCTAGCCATAAGCTCCTCCGAGGAAGCAGCTACCTGATCCACGCTGCTCCCCACCTCGTGCACAAGCGTTTTAAGCTGCTTTACCATTTCATTAAAGCTTACAGCAAGTACGCCTGTCTCATCTCGGTAATGGCAAATAATTGGTTCTATTTGAAGATTACCTTTTGCAACCTCCATCGAAAGCGCAGAAACCTGCTTGATTGGCCGTGTCATGCGGATCGTAAAGAGTATTGTTGCTGCCATACCGACCGCTATCGTAATTAATAAGGTAACGATTGTAACCGTCACAATCTGTTCAGCACCCTTATTAAAATCCTGCATATATGTACCCGAGGCAATAATCCAGCCCCAGTGAGGGTCCTTCTCTAGGTAAGTAATTTTCGACGCCAGTTCATTCTCTGTACCCGGAAGCGCCCAAGTATAATAAACAAAACCGCCACCCGACTCCGCTTTCTTCATGAAGGCATCCGAAACAGGGAGACCCCATTCAGAATCGAGCACTGGTTCTCCATCGCTGTACTTAAGTCCAGCAAGACTGCTGCCCTCCATCGTGGGATGGGCAATCGTGAGTGAGTCTTTGTCTAATGCAAAAACATAACCGTTTTCGCCGAGATCAATGCTTTTATTGATAGGCCGTTTGCCTGCCTCATTCTTTGGTCCAAGCATAGAGACTTTGACGAACTCCTCTGCTTTGGCGCGGTCAATCGCTCCTGCTTTCACCTGTGTGTCGAGCAATGCAATTAAACCGATGGTGCTTTTAACGCTATTTTGAAGCAGCTTCTCGCCGCCGTTGTCCAGTTCGCTAACAGCAGTATTGTAACTTAAAGTACTAACTAGAATGCTAGGAATTAAAAGAAGCGACAAGCATAACGCCATTAGCTTTATACGAATCGTAGGTTTGATCGATCGAAGATTTTTTACCTTGTTCAATAGACTCACTTTACAGTTCTCCTTTAGTCATCTTCTTTGCTGTGTATTCCGAACATCGTATCATGGATATATCAAGCACGTCAGGTTCCTGTGGTTTGCCCAGAAGGAATCCCTGTACATAATTGCAACCCCATTCGCCTAATAATTCGTATTGTTCCTTGTACTCTACACCCTTGGCAATCACTTCAAGACCAAGCTTATGAACGAGATTAATGATGCCTTCAACGATAATGCGATCCGCGCTTTGCAGATCAATGTTTCTAATGAATGACTTATCGATCTTAAGGCAATGAATCGGCAATTGATTCAAGTTGTTGAGGGAAGAGAATCCTGTTCCAAAATCGTCTAGTATGATTCGAACGCCTGCTGCTCGAAGCCAGCTAAGTGTAGATATGGCTGTAGTTGAAGTATGAAGCATACAGCTTTCCGTTATTTCAAGCTCAAATGATGAAGGCGCAAGCTCATACTCCTTTAACACATGCAGCACCGTTTGTGAAAAGGTAGGATCTTGCAGCTGAAGAGAAGATATATTAATTGACATGTTAAGACTATTCAAACCATATTTGCTCATGTTCGCGAGCGTTTTGCACGATTCTCTAAGCACCCATTCTCCAATAGGTGCAATGAGACCGCTATGCTCTGCTATAGGTATAAATTCTGTAGGTGAAATATCGCCAAGCTCAGGATGCTGCCAGCGCAGCAGCGCTTCAAATCCTCTAAGCTTGCCGTCCTCCATGCGATAGATTGGTTGATAGCTGAGGTGAAATTGCTGTAAATATAATGCCGGTCTTAATGCCGCTTCGATAGCGATGCGTCGGTTAAGCTTATTCGTATCTTCCAAATTATAAAATCTTGCTCGATTGCCGCCCTGCTCTTTTGATTGGTATAGGGCAGACTCCGCTCGGCATATGAGCTGTTCGCTTGTTCGTCCATCCTTCGGGTATAACGTTGCCCCAATACTCGAGGTCATATATAGCTCCGCTCCGTTAATATCGATGGGACGCTCAATTGCATTTTTGATAGCCTCCACAGCTTGCATGCTTTGACATTCATCATGTTCTACAGGCATAGCTACCATAAATCTGTTTCCACCAACTCTACTCACCGTTGTAGCAGCCTTTCTAGCTTCAGCCAGACGCTGCCCCATCATGAGGAGTACATGGTTGCCAAACTCTGTTCCTTTGGTTTCGTTTAAGCGATAAAATTTATCCAAATCCACCAACGCCACCACCATCCGCTTGCCTGCTGCACGTACGACATTTACGGCCAATTCCAGCTGTGCAAAAGCCTCCTTGCGACAAGGCAAACCGGTCAACGCATCCATGTTGTTCGACCACCATCCATTTCCATTTCAGTTGTATAAAGTTATTTTGTCATAAAACTATTAGAAAAATTAATGATCGATATTTAGAACTATGTTAGATATCTTAATACCCATTCATTTAACCTTACAATTAGGCCAAAGGTAGCGATTTTTCGCACCAATTGTTAGCAAAAAAAAAGAACCACTCCGCTACAATGGAGTGATTCTTATTAAAATCTGTATTCAGCTTTGATTCTTGCTCGTATGCTGAGCGGTATACTTATAGCCGAATCCCCAAACCGTTCGAATGAGCCGCGGTTCCTTCGGGTTCTGTTCAATCTTCTTGCGAAGGTTGACGATATGTACGTCTATGGCACGGTCTGTTACGAAGGAATCAAAGCCGCGGATCGTATTTATAAGTTCTTCCCTGCTAAACACCTTGCCCGGATGTGCAAGAAATAATTTCATCAGCTCATATTCCGAGAAGGTTGTTTCAACTAACTTCCCGCGAACCAGCAATAGGCGTCTCTCAAAATCAAGCTGAATGAGCTCCCCCTCTTCGGTCGCTTCCACTGCTGCTGAAACCTGCTGCGCTGTCTCTGTCTGCATCGTATTCGATCGACGAATTAACGCCTCTACCCTAGCTGTCATTTCGTGCATGCTGAATGGTTTGCACATGTAATCATCCGCTCCAGCTTTTAAAGCCTGAACTCTTTCTGACACTTCACTCTTCATGGATAGAATCATAATCGGTACGTTAGAGCGCTTTCTAATTAGCGCACACACTTCCATTCCGTCCAGATCGGGCAAGATTAAATCAAGCAGCACCAAGTCCGGATTAAACTCTGATGCGAGTCTTAATCCGTCATCTGCTCTATAAGCTTGCATGACAGAATAGCCTTCCTCGGATAAATACATAGACAGCATATCACTCATCATGACGTCATCTTCAATAACTAAAACCTTATACATTGTCGTCACCCTTTTTGAGGATTGAAGATTTCTGTCGAATATTTTTTGTATCTCTACTATACCTTAACGTTATTAAAGGAACAACAAGTTGTTAGAAATTTGTTAGGTTTTATTGTCGAATACATCTTTCGCTTTCCGAAGCCCATCCAAAAGCCGCTTTAACGTCACCTCTAACTGAATAATAGCTTTTTGCAAATTGTCCGATTCAAGCTCCGGCAGCTTCACGATTCGCTCAACCTCACAAGCCGCCTCTAACAATTCGTATGCGGATAAATAACCGGCAGCCCCCTTAAGTGTGTGAGCCATTCGTTTGACAATTGTTAGCTCCGATTGCTTAATCATCATTCGCAGCTGGTCTGCAAATGAATCGTAATCAAGCATAAATTGCTCCATCATATGCAGCAAGATCGGCAGTTTTCCATTCACTCTTGCCAGTGCGCTTTCAACGTCCATGCCGTCAATAGACGGCAAACTATCTATATTTGCTGGTTCTAATGCACGTGAACGATCATTTAGCCCAGATTTGACGACCGGCTGAATAGTCGAACCGCTGATTTCCTTCAACCAATAGGAAATGACATTATGAATTCGCTCGGAGGAAATAGGCTTCGTTACCACATCGTTCATCCCCAGCTTCAAATAACGCTCGTGATCATTGCGAAGCACGTTTGCCGTCACGGCAATAATCGGAATATGATCATATTTAGCTTGTGTGCGAATGATGCGAACTGCTTCCGATCCATCCATTATCGGCATATGAATATCCATTAATATAAGATCCCAGCGCTCTTCGCCCAGCTTAATCAGCACTTCCTCGCCATTCTCAGCTAAGCCGACCTCGTAGCCCCGCTCCTTCAAAATTTCGATTGCAACCAGCTGATTAATTTTATTGTCCTCTGCTAACAAAATCCGCGTATTTGTCACATTTTGCTGAATCGTGGCTACTGACTCGATTTCTTGTTCCTTCCCATCCGTGCCTTTATGATCGAGAACACTTTCAATTGCACGAAGCATAGCCGTCCTCATGATAGGCTTAATCAACAATGTTACCGGTCTTTGCTCAGCAGGAAGCTGCATCATTTCGTCGCGTCCATAAGAGGTCGTCATAGCAATGGTTTTGACACCAGCTAGTTCCGCATCACGATGGAATTCAAGCCAGGTTTCTGCACCGTACATATCCGGCATCTCCATATCAAGCACGATAAGCTTCGGCAGAGCGCCAGCTCCAATGCGGCGCAGGCGATCCCTAGCCATTTTCCAAGAGTGAAATGGAATAGGCGTCAAGCCAAACGATTCGACAATATCGCTCCAGTGCTCCCGCATCTCGTCATCATCCTCTACGATCCACACGGGCTGCTCCAATAAATCCTGATGAACCTGCAAACGCGGTTCTGTATACTTATGAATAATAGTGAATGGCAGCGTAAAGTAAAACTCGCTTCCAACAAGCGCTTTGCTGGTAACCTTCAGCTTGCCTCCCATTAATTCAACAAATGATTTGGATATGACAAGTCCAAGTCCCGTTCCACCAAACTTCCGTGTTGTTGATCCATCCGCTTGCGTAAACGGTTTAAAGAGCTTCTGGACCTGCGCCTCGCTCATCCCAATCCCCGTATCCGAGATGATAAACTTCACGTCTACCCCTTTATCCGTCTGCTCCACTATCTCCAGCTTCAGCCTTACTTTTCCTCTATTCGTGAATTTGATCGCATTCATGCACAAATTGAGCAGCACCTGCTCAAGACGCAGCGCATCGCCAATAATCGTTTGAGGCAATTCCTCTGGCGTATCAATAATGAATTCAAACTGCTCTTTACCGCCCATAAATACGCTTAATTGATCAGTGATCCGGTGCATCAGCTCCTCAGGCTGGAACGGCTGACGTTCGATGTCGACCTTGCCTGCTTCAATTTTGGAGAAATCCAAAATATCATTAATAATTCGCAGCAGCGTCTCCGAGGAGGTATTCATCTTGTCCATATAATCCTTCTGTGACGAAGAAAGCCCTGTCTTGCGCATTAATTGCGTCAAGCCGATAATGCCATTAAGCGGCGTGCGTATCTCATGGCTCATGAGCGCCAGGAATCGACTCTTCGCTTGATTCGCTTCCTCCGCTTCGAGTGTGGCGCGAACAAGCTTCTCCTGCACCATCTTCTGCTCCGAAATATCTCTTGCTATACAAGAGAAAAACAGCTCACCCGTATCTTCATCCTTATGCGGCACGATGACCATGGAAACGTACAGCGGCTCGCCATTTTGCTTCATCAACTGCGCGTCGCTTTCCCAGTAACCAAACTCTTTGGCGAGCGCTGCTCCTCTCACAAGCTCCGAATACATTTCTGGATGAGAATATTCCTCTACCATATGCACCTGATCCGCATTGCTTTGCAAGCCCAGCATTTCTCTGCCTGCCCCATTCATATAGACGAGCTTGCCTCTTGAGCTGACTGATGCTATTAAATCCTTGGCTGATTCAACGATGTCGAGCAAACGGTTGCGTGCTTTCTCTACATGCTTACGGTCGGATATATCGAGCACCATACCTACAACACCAGAGAACCGTCCATTGCGGTCACGCAAACCATTCGAGCTGTGCAGCGTTGGAATTCTTGTTCCGTTTTTATGAATAAAGGTCCATTCCCTCTCATAGGAGAAGCTCGTGCTGCGGAGCTCCTTGAATACTTCAAGACCAGGCTGAACCGTTCTGCCAAGCTGTTCGGTAAGCTTCTCAGCTTCCAAGCGAACCTCATCTAGATCCATGAACAACAGCGGTGTAGCGCTCCCAGCTAGCTCCGAAGTCTTGTAGCCCAGCATCTCTTCAGCTGTTTTATTCAAATAGGTGACCTTATACTGATCGTCGAGCACGATAAATGCATATTGATTCTGATTAATAATTGCTTCAAGGCGATCGAACATTTCTTGCAAATGCTCCATCATGCCGTTCACAGAATGACCAAGCTGACCAATCTCATCATACGGCTCAACTTCAAGATGCTCAGCCTCGAAGCTCCCCGCTGCAGCCTGCTCCGTCACGCCCAAAATACGTTCTAATCGCTTCACAATACGTTCGAAGTAGAGAAAGAAGAAGATAACAATGATCACTTCCGAGACAGCAATCGTCGTGAAAATACGCCAAAAGATCGGCTTTACCTCTTCTTCCAGCTTGGACATTGGCTCTTGCAGTGCAAAACGCCATGGCGTTTCACTCACCTTCGTATGAAAAACCGCGTACGATCTTCCCGCTATATTAATTTCCGAAACACCCTCATAAGAGCCAAGCATCTTCTCCGCAATCGGAGACAAGGAAGACTTCTCATGAAATAAGCCTTTGCTAATGATTTCTTGGTCATCAGAGCTATAGATGATGCCACCTTCATCATTGAATAAGCGTATAATCGTTTGATCGCCAGTAAATTCAATGAATGGCCGGAGTGTCGCCATGACAATAGAGGCATACACAACTCCTTTGAGTTCATTCGTAGCCCCATATACTGGTACAACGATAAATGATTGCGTAGCATCAGAAAAAGAAGGCTTAAAAGGGTCTGTAATGACCACTTTGCCTGTAATCGACTCCTGAAAAAATGACTCCATGCTCATATCTCTTCTAATACCATCGGTACGCAGGCTTATGCCTGATTCATCTATATACCCAATCGAGTGATAGATAAAGCCCCCACGAACGAGCTCACGTCCAAAATAATGAAGACGCTCCTCATCTGTGCCAAATCGGACAACCTCTGTTCGGCTCATCACAATAACCTCCGCTTTGCGGATAGCCATCCATGACGCCAATTCGTTTGCACGTTTGTTTTGCATACTGCTTGTTTTCTCGATTTCAGATTTGAGCATTGCATCCTTGACCGCAGAATAGTTGCCTATTCCAGCAATCAACAGCGGAAAAAAAGAAATGAGAACAATCAGGATCAAACCTTTTGTACGCAACGACATTTTTTTCAAACCACTTCCACCTTTCGCTACGCATGAGCCAAATCTGCCTGACTTTGACACTATTATATCTCTTTCAACTATTATTTGGATAATAAAAAAACGCTAGAGCCTGCATGCCGCAACACTGCGGTTAGCTGCTCTAGCGTCTCATTATCATTTATACTAAGTTATTCGGCTGCAAGCACCGATTCAATACGGCTAAGCTCCTCGTCGCTGAAATCAAGACGGCTCAATGCTGCAACATTATCATCAATTTGTTCAACACGACTTGCTCCGATCAAAGCCGAAGTTACTCTTCCGCCTCGGAGTACCCAAGCAAGAGACATTTGGGCAAGCGATTGTCCACGATGCTGTGCAATCTCATTCAACAGCTTAATCTTATTCAATGTGCTGTCTGTAATATGATCCGCCTTCAGAAATACACTTGGTCCTCCAGCGCGTGAATCGGCAGGAACACCGTTCAAATAACGATTCGTCAACAAGCCTCCAGCAAGCGGAGAAAATACGATCGAGCCAATGCCTTCTTCGTCCAAAACATCCTGCAAGCCGTTCTCGATCCAGCGATTGAACATCGAATAGGATGGCTGATGAATAAGGAAAGGCGTACCTAGATCCTTCAGAATAGCGGCCGCTTTAGCTGTTTGCTCTGGATTGTAATTCGAAACGCCGACATACAGCGCTTTTCCTTGGCGCACAATATGATCAAGAGCCCCCATTGTTTCTTCAAGCGGTGTATCCGGATCTGGACGATGGTGATAAAAAATATCGACATAATCAAGGTTCATCCGCTTTAGGCTTTGATCCAAGCTGGAAACCAAATATTTGCGTGAGCCCCATTCGCCATAAGGACCTTCCCACATATAGTAGCCAGCTTTGGTTGATATAATAAGCTCATCACGATATGCTGCAAAATCTTGTTTAAGTATTTGGCCAAACATTTCTTCTGCTGAGCCAGCAGGCGGTCCATAGTTATTCGCAAGATCGAAGTGCGTAATGCCTAAATCAAATGCACGGCGTACCATGGCACGCCCATTCTCATGACGGTCAATGCCGCCGAAATTATGCCACAATCCTAAGGAAATTGCCGGCAGCTTTAAGCCGCTTCGTCCGACACGGTTATACTTCATGCTCTCATACCGATTATTAGCCGCTAAATAAGTCATGTTCAATATTCCCCCAAACCGTTATTGGAATCGCTTATTGTGCTTATTAAGCATCAACAAGCTGCTTCCCGTATATTGTACAACTGCAGCTTGCCAAATGGAAATGCAACTATTTGATCTGCCTTTTCTCCAGCTTCAAATGCGGACTGTTGCGGACGGTTTCCTCGAAAAAGCTCGTTTGCTCCCGAACAAGGCGCTCCCATGCCTGAACGCACACGGGGTCGAAATGTCGCCCGCTCTCCTTTAGGATAATTTCCATAGCCGCCTCATGCGACATCGCCTTTCGATAAGAACGTGACGAGGTCAAGGCATCATAAACATCCGCTACGGCAGTCACCCGTGCAAGCAGCGGTATCTGTTCACCTACAAGCTGATCGGGATAGCCGCTGCCATCCCACTTCTCATGATGTGACCTTATAACGGAAAGCTCCTCCGGCATAAAACCTAATCTTTTGCACAAATCGTAGCCCGATATAGGATGCACCTCAATAATTTCACGTTCCTCTGGTGTAAGCTTGCCTGGCTTGTTCAAAATCGTATCCGGTATTCGCAATTTGCCGACATCATGAACTAACCCGCCTTGCGCAATCGCTCTTAATTCAGCTGAGCTGAGTGAGAGCTCCTCGCCCAGCTTCAAAGCATAGAGGGCTACCCGATAGTTATGGCCTGCTGTGTAAGAATCACGTGCTTCCGTTGTCATCACCAGCTCTCGAACGCTTGAAGACATATAGGTGTTAATCCAATCGCGCGGATTGGCGCGGAACATCAGCTTAATAGAGGCTGTAATGGACTTGGAGCTGACATATTGATTCACAATACCCCAAACCATGACGACAACTGAAGCAAGCAATAGGATATGGTAAAGCCACCAGCTTATATTCCAAGCCTCGCCACTCACGATAATCAGCTGTGCAATAATCATCCAGCCTGAGCTGTACACGATGGCTAGCTGCAATGGAAAACGAGAGGATATGTACGCTTGCAAATACCGATATATTGTCCAGCCATTCAAAGCGATCGTAAATAGGCTTGCGGCCCATTTCATTGGCAAATCCTTAAAATGCAGAAATAGAATAAGATTCGGGTAAAACCAAAGGATGGTGCAAAGGGCAAGAAGCAAGGATATCCATAAGGGCAAAAGCATTCGCTGCAACTGAGCAAACCATTTGATGAGAGGACGATCTACAGATATAGAGGACAACCACAACCATACAACGGCCAGTATAACGCTAAGCTGAGCAGTGCTGCCTGCAGTACTTGAGTGATGCGTTAAAAAACCAGGGGTAGATAAGCCATGCAGAACAAACAATGCAGATAATGATACATAAGATAACGATAGAAAACTAATCTTAATATTGCGAAGGGTAATCGCGACGAATCCTACAGCAATAGCAAGGATCAGTGAGATCAATGCTACGAGACTGACGATATAAAAATGCTCTTGAGGTGCGTTAATGCTCTTATCAAGCTCCGAACCTCGCAACGCGAAATAGCCTGCCAACGGCAAAATCATTAATAAAACTAAACGTGTGTACACCCACATATTTTTGCGCAAGCTTATTCCTCCTAGATGTCGTTCTTTATATGTATTTGCTGGTAAACATACCGCCTGTGGGAGGCGCAAAATGTAAAGCTTCATCAAAAACCAACATGAAACTTGTAGGATAATGTTGGATATTCGTCTTTTACTATCATATCATCACGCAGTCAACCTATAAATAGTGAAATTTCGCGGAAATACGGATAATTCGAACCGACAACATATATTTTTATTTTAGATTAAGGTTTTTTCAATCTTGTTTTGTTATAGTAGTTGAAGACAGGTAAATTGAAGGGAGTTTATGGAATGAATAACAAGGAATCGCAGCCAAACAAAGACGCAGAAAACGAATTGACTGCGAAGGAAGAACGTTACGAGCTCGAACAGACAGAAGAGCAGGACAAGCTTTCGGATCAAGATACAGCTATCGAAGAGGAGCTTCAACAAGAATTAAACGAAGAGCTTCCTGAAGCATCAAACGACGAGGTTCGTGCTGCTGCCCTAAATTCGGAGAGCGTTCATCAGGCTCCCAAAGGCGGAAGCGGTAAAGCATGGTTGATCGTCTCAGCAGTACTAGCTATTTTGCTGATCGTCGTATTAATTAAACCGCCATTTGGATCAAGCAATGAAACCGTGGCAACAGTCAACGGTGTCAACATAGGGAAAGACAGACTTTACGATGAGCTAGTTAAAGCAGGCGGTCCGGCTACACTTGAGAACATCATTACACAAGAGTTGATCTTCCAAGAAGCAGAAGCAAATAACGTCAAAGTTACAGACGCTGACRTGGATGCTGAAATTGCGCTGATCAAGAAGAGCTTCGGTACGGACGAGCAGTTCAATAATGCACTTGCTCAGTACAACATGACGCTTGAAAACTTGAAAAGCGATACAAAAATCAATCTAACGATTCGTAAAGTTTTGGAGCCAAAAACAGACGTAACTGCGGAAGAAATTCAACAGTTCTATGATACGAACAAAGCTGCACTTGGCACACCTGAGCAAATTCAAGCTTCACACATTTTGGTAGCAACAAAAGAAGAAGCTGACGCTATTCTAGCTGAGCTTAAGCAAGGCGGCGACTTCGCTGCAATTGCAAAAGCGAAATCGATCGACCCAGGATCGAAAGATAATGGCGGAGATCTTGGCCTATTCGGAAAAGGAAAAATGGTTCCTGAGTTCGAAGCTGCTGCTTTTGCATTGAAAATTAATGAGATCAGCGGTGTTGTTCAAACCGAAAACGGCTTCCACATTATTAAGAAAACAGCTGAGAAAGCTGCTGTTGTTCCAACGTTCGAAGAGAAAAAAGAAGAAATTAAGAACCAGCTTGTTGCTACAGAAGCAAATGAGCTATCCGAAGCTTGGATGACAGAAATTCGTGCAAAAGCAAAAATCACGAACACACTGACTCCAGCAGCTACTGACGCTCCAAAAGCTGAATAATAGCTAATGCTTTCTTTAAAAGGACTGTGCTTCATAGGTTATTTATAACCTGTGGGCACAGTCCTTTTTTCACAATAAAAAGCCCCCCTTTCGCCCGGAGGGATGGGCTTCAGGGAGGCTTTGGCTTCAGAAAGACAGATGAGCCTCTTCAATTTTATGTCATTCTTCTGAAGTTAATATATATTATTCTATGACTATCAATTGGCGTAGATGATTGTTTTACTAGATTCGACCATTTTAAAACAGGCAATCGATCGGTTAGGGATAGTCGTACGGATGACGGGGAGGGCGAAATGACTCTGTAGACGTGATTTAGGACATAAATAGTGAGGTAGCGTGTATTGCGAATATGATATGATGGTGAAATATGCCATGTACCTATTATTGGAGGGAAACAAGTGAGCAACTACGAAGTACGCAGCTATAAGGATACGTATACCTTGTATGAATTAACGGAAGAAAGCACGCAATCCCGCATCATTGTATGTCCAGAGCGCGGCGGTATCGTTATCGGCTGCCAGCTGCATGGACTAGAGCTCTTTTATTTGGACAAAGCGACGTTTGAGAACCCCACAGCCAATATCCGCGGAGGCAATCCGATCCTGTTCCCAATTAGCGGGCAGCTTGCTAACCAAACTTATGAGTGGAACGGTCAATCGTACACGATGGCTAATCACGGCGTTGCCCGTACTGCTGTATGGGATGTTGTCAGTACAAAAACGGATGGTGAGGCTTCGATTACAATCCGCCTGCAAAGCAATGAAGAAACGCTGCGCTCCTACCCTTTTGCATTCGAATTGTTGTTTACCTATGTACTGCAGGATGGTCAATTACATACGCGTCAGCTGTACCGCAATCTAAGCGAAGCAGCTGCGATGCCTTTTTATGCTGGCTTCCATCCTTATTTCGCCATTGATTCGGGTAAAAAGATCGCATATGAAAGCGATGCTACCCGCTATGTCGATTATAACGATAATGTAGAAAAACCATTTGATGGTGTTATCGACTTGGAAGGACTTGTGGAATCCGTATGCCTGCTCGATGCGAAGAAGAGCGAAATCTCCTTCGTCGCTTTGCAAGGCGCTCGCGTTCGTCTAACTTACGATGACATTTTCAAATATATGGTGCTTTGGTCCGTTAAGGATCGGCCTTTCGTATGTGTAGAGCCATGGATGGCTGAAAATGGTGAGCTTAATCGTCAAGAGGAGCTTGTCCTGCTGAACGCTGGCGAAGAGCTGCATGCCAACATGACGATTAGCTGCGAACGTTAAGTCCCGCCTCTTTGGACGAACGATTCAGCCATTAAGCAAAAAAGAGAGGGAAGCCTTGCAAGCCATGGGTTCGGTCCATGGTACAAGGCTTCCCTCTTATCTTTTTATGAGCAATGAACTAATAGCCTTCGCCTTGACCGCCTGTAACGATAGCGATGCCAGAGCTTGCTCCAATACGTGTTGCGCCCGCTGCGAACATTTGCAGAGCAGTCTCCCGGTCGCGTACGCCGCCGGATGCTTTCACACCGAGGTCAGGACCTACCGTACGACGCATCAGAGCGATATCCTCTACCGTAGCGCCTCCCTTGCCAAAACCCGTGGATGTCTTCACGAAATCTGCGCCAGCCTGTTTGCAAATTTCACATGCGACAACCTTTTCTTCATCCGTTAGAAGTCCCGTTTCAAGAATAACTTTAAGCAGGGCTTTTCCTTTAACCGCCGCAGCTACACCCTCAACATCACGCTTCACGCCTTCAAGATCGCCTGACTTCATCAAGCCGATGTTTAAAACCATATCCACTTCCGTTGCTCCAGCTTCAATAGCAAACTTCGCTTCTGCTGCCTTAGATGCCGTCATCGTCGCTCCTAATGGGAAACCAACGACTGTCGTTATGCCTACTCCCGATCCCTTTAGTTCTTCAGCAGCTGTTGCTACCCAGCCTGCATTTACGCAAACCGTTGCAAATTGATACTGCTTAGCCTCGCGGCAAATTTGAAGTACCTCATCCTTTGTTGCATCAGCTTTAAGTATTGTATGATCGATCATCGCCGCTATTTCCGCAGGCGATAAATTCATATCGTTGCTCATTTTGCTGCTCCTCCTCTATCATTTTGATTGCTCCAAACATTGCTCTGCCGGTACGTCTCATCCCTATCCTATCCAAACGAATGGGCGAGATACGCATGATACGTTTCATTATACGAAGCTTTGTTCAAAACAACAATAATATAGCGCCGAAAATACCACATGCTTACTTTTTTGCAGATGATCTTTCCTACAGAAGTCATGTGGACAAACGGATGGTTGTGTTCTATTCTTTACTATGTACTAACAAACTTATCCAGTCTGAACCGCAGAGAGGTGCGCAGCTTGACCTTGTTTTCGAAATCAAAGCGCGAAGCTGATTTATTCGGCAGCGCTTTTCATTATGCCTCAATAGGCATGGCATTAGTAGATTTAGATGGTCGTTTTATCGTAGCCAACCCTTCCGCTCAAACGATGCTCGGTTATGAGGAGAAAGAGCTTATCAATCTTACGTTTGGCCAAATTACCCATCCGGATGACTTGGAAGAGGATTACCGCTACGTGAAACAGCTGCTCGAGGGCGAAATCGACACCTTTCAAATGGAGAAGAGATACTTCAAAAAGACCGGCGGCATTGTAACCGTGCTTCTTTCCGTATCCCTTGTATATGATAGGCATGGCGCCCCCCGTCATTTTATATCGCAAATGATGGACATTACAGAGAAGACGCAAGCCGTGTCGGAAGTAAGGCAGCTTACGATGCGGATCTCCACTATTTTGGAGAGTATCTCAGATGCATTTTTCTCACTGGATCATGAATTTAGGTTTATCTATACGAACAATGCGACTCAGGAACTATTTAAGCGAAACAAGGAACAATTGATTGGTTATAGCATATGGGAGCTATTCCCTTGGCTCGCAGAGTCCATAAGCCATCTAGAATATAGATTGTCTATGGAAACCAATCAGCACCGCATGTACGAGCAATTTATTCCACGGCTTAATAATTGGTTTGAGTCGAATTTATACCCGTCCGAATTTGGACTCTCCGTTCATTTTCGCCAAATTACAGAGCGGAAGCGAATCGCTGACAAGCTGCTGGAGAGCGAGAAGAGCTTCCGGCTGCTTGCTGAAAATTCAAGCGACATGATCTCCAAGCATGATCGAGATGGGTTATTTACTTATGTATCCCCTGCTTGCTATATGCTGCTAGGCTTTCGTGATGACGAGCTGATTGGATCGTCACCGTTTGTTTTGTATCATCCTGATGACAGAGGGAGAATGCTCGAAAATCAGGAGCTCATTTACAGCAACGTTGAAGCCAATACCATTACTTATCGCATGCGCCGCAAGGAAGGCATTTATCGCTGGCTCGAAACGACCTCCCGCGTCATTTATCATGATGGTGATCGCACGCAGACGATCGTTTCTGTCTCCAGAGACGTTACCCCTCGCAAAGAAAATGAGTTGAAAATGATTGAAAAATATCAATTATTACATAAGCTCTCGCATGTGGATGAGTTGACCAATATTGCAAATCGGCGAGTGTTTGATGAGTCTTGGAACAAGGAATGGCTGGAAGCGCAGCATCACCATATGCCGATCACGCTCATGCTGGGCGATATCGACAACTTCAAATTATTCAATGATACGTTCGGGCATCAAAAAGGCGACGAATGTCTCAGACAAATCGCCGCCGCATTGCGGAGCGCCCTGAAGCGTCCGCTTGATATTGTCGCCCGCTATGGGGGCGAGGAATTTGGATTTATTTTACCTCAAACGAGTGAAGAACGTGCCGCCAATATTGCATCTAGACTTCTGGAAGCGGTCAGACAATTAAAGATACCGCATGCAGAATTATCCGGCTGCCAACAGGTTACGATAAGCTTGGGATCAGCAACATGGAAGCCTGGCTGTTCCGCTAAGCAAGATGAGCTGTTTACCCATGCGGACAAAGCGCTGTACCAGGCGAAGCGCGAAGGAAAAGATCGATACGTATCACACTAATTCCACGCGATCGTCGCTGCTGTTTTTCACGGCTACGATCGCTTTACTATTTCCGCCAAACCCGCTTGCTTAAGCTGCTTCTCATATACGAAATATACAACTAAGTAAATGACGAAGAACAGACTGGATACGAGATACATCGTCGCATAATTCGACCATGTCGCGACTAGACCAAGCAGCATGGCTCCGCTTCCGATCCCGATATCGAATGCATTATAAAAAGTTGCAGTCGCTACCCCTCTTCGCTGCGGCTCCACCCTGTCAATCACCCAAGCCTGCAAGCCTGGGAAAATAGCCCCGAAGCCCGCTCCATAAAACACCGCTGCAAGCAGCAATGTTCCAGTTGATTTGGTCATATAAAGGATTATGCAGCCCACGATACAAGAAATTGCCGCAGGAAACAGTACCCAGAATCTCCCCTTCGAATCGAAAATCCGACCGCTGATAAAACGTATTAAAAATTCGCTTATAGCAAGGACAAGGAAGAAAAACCCTATATTTTGTACGCCTGTTTCTTTGCCGAACAATGTGATAAAGCTGATAACACCGCCCAGAGACAAACCTACAAGCAGTCCTAATAAAGAAGGCATAAGTGCTTTCGGCTCAATAAACCGCAGCATGAATGAGGTTTCCGTGGCGGACGCTATTTGCGCCTTTGCCCTCTCCTCTTTGGTGTCACCTTTGACGAAGGCCGTACAAACCATCGCAATCAGCAGTATACATGCGCCAACAATGAACAATACGGAGAAACCAAACTCCTCCATCAACCATATGCCAAGGAAGGGCCCGAGCGAAATGGCTACAGCATTACCTGTACCGAAAAACCCCATGCCCTCTCCTCTTCGGGAGGCCGGTATGATGTCCGAAGCAACCGTTCCGTACAAGGTCGTTGAAATACCGAAGCCTACACCATGTACGATACGAAGCATAAGCATCATCGTAATCGTCACTGCGGCGTAATAGCTGGCCGTACCGATTAAACAAATGGCTACGCCGACGAGAAGCAGCAGCTTTTTGCCGAACTTATCCGAAGCCATACCAACAAAAGGTCTTAATAAAACAGCTGAAAAAGTAAATAAACCAATAATGAGTCCGATCTCAGCATCCGAGCCTCCTTTATTTGCCGCAAACATCGGAAGTGTAGGCAGCAGCATCTCCAGTGATAAGAACAAAAATAAATTAGATAAAATCAACAAAACAAACGGTTTGGTCCAGAGTGATTCCTTCACCTTATTAATTCCTCTCTTGTTGCTTGTAGTCGTGTCTATATTTCCTATAATGGAAAATTGATCTTCTGCACAAAATGGCACTCCTACATGATATCAGCAAAATTGATGTTCGTGACGATGTTTTATTCAAAGAAGGCAAGCTGACCGACGAAGAGTTTGATCAAATTAAGCTCCATCTATTATATTAGGGAAAGAGTTCTGTTTGGAATAATATTTGACAGAACCTATTAAAAAAAGCTCCAAAAGGAGCCTTATCATTACTCTTCTAGTTCACCAATTTATTTATAATACCATGTTATCGACGTAAAGAATTACTTTGTTAACATATGACTTTTTTTCGTTTCGAAGTAGCTGCAAAAAACAAACGTCAGTCCATTATTGGGCTGACGTTTGTATGTGAAAATTATTTCAAGCCCGTATTGGCAATGCCTTCAATAAACTTATTTTGAGCCAGGAAGAAAACAACCAGAATCGGGACAGTTGCTATGGTCGAAGCGGCAAGCAGCAGCGGCCAGTCCACGCCGGTATCCGTAGTCAGCAGCGATAAGCCGATCGGCAGCGTGAACAATTCCTTCGTATTTAAATAAATTAGCGGTTCAAAAAACTCGTTCCAGCTATTCATGAATGTAAAGATGCTTACGGTTGCCAATGCGGGCGTGGCAATCGGGAGCATAATCGACCTGAACGTGCGCCACGGCGAACACCCGTCTACTTTGGCTGCTTCATCCAGTTCAATAGGAACTGTAATTAGAAACTGACGTACGAGAAATACGCCGAACATCCCTCCCGCTCCAAGCATTGGCGGAAGAATCAGAGGAATATGCGTATCGATGAATCCGAGTTTTGATATCCAGCTGAATAATGGAATGGCCGTAACTTCCGTAGGAATCATCATCCCGCTGAGCAGGAACAGAAAGATCGCGTTTTTGAATGGAAAGTGCAATCTGGCAAACGCATAGCCTGCCAATGCGGACAAGAAACAAGTGCCTGCCGTGACGAGCACCGCGATATATATACTATTAAAAAAGTAGAGATGAAACGGCATTTCCGTAAACACGCGAATATAATTGAACCATTCCCAAGCTTCGGGTATCCACTGGGGCGGAAATAGAAACACCTCGGAATCCGTCTTCAAGGATGTGCTGACCATCCAAAAAAAAGGGAACAACACGATGAAGGAAACGATTGTTAGAACCAGATAGGATGCAAGGTTGGATGTTATCTTTTTATTGTTCATAATGTACCCATCTCTTTCTCAGTTTCCACTGTATCAAAGTCAGAACCAGGATAATGCTGAACAAAATAAATGCCAGTGCCGATGCATAACCGAATTCGTAGGAGCGGAACGCTTGTTTGAAAATGTAGAAGACCATCACGTAAGTGCTAGTTCCCGGCCCTCCGCCTGTCATCACATAGATTTGTCCGAACACTTTAAGAGAACCGATAACGGTTATTATCGTTATCATGAATACGGCTGGCGTAATCATTGGCAATGTAATGGATTTAAAGGTTTCCCAGCGCGAAGCACCGTCAATTTTGGAAGCCTCGTAATAATCCTTCGGCACATCGTGCAGAGCGGCCAGGAAGATGACCATGTTCATGCCCACGCCTTTAAGCGCACTGACCACTATAACGGTAGGCATCGTCCAAGTTTCCGAGAAAAGCCACGCAATCTCCGTTCCGCCAAACGTTCGGATCAGCAGATTGACTAATCCGCCGTCCGTAGAGAAAATAAACTTCCATACGATCCCCCAAACCACGAGGGAAACGACTACCGGCGTAAAGATCGCGGTCCGAAACAAGCCGATGCCCCATATTTTCCGTTTCAATAGCATGGCCAGCAAAAGCGATAAAACAATGTTCAGCGGGACCAAGCCCGCAGAGAAATATACGGTATTCACGACCGTATCCCAGAAGACGGGATCATCGCGCATGGCGTAAATATAGTTTTCTAACCCAATGTACGTTGTATTTCCAAATAACGACCAATTCGTAAAGCTCATCACGAAAGCGTACACGATCGGGCCAAACAGAAAGATTATATATCCCGCCACAATAGGCAGTATGAATAAATATCCCATCCACATTTCTTTTGATTTCAAAGATGCTAAACCCACAGACTTACCTCCGGCCATTCGCGCCTACCTCCTGTTGTCAATATGACGCAACCCTCCCTATAATTTACGAGATCGCCCTATTGTTCATATGGCGATCTCGCAATGCTCCATCGTTCTGGAGGGTTATTTCAATAGAGGATTAATGCTGTCTTCCATAATTTTTAACGCTTGCTCGGTTGTCGTGGAACCGAGCAAAATCGCATCCATGTTTAATGTCACCTGCTCGTCAATCTTGACCCAGTTCGGATGAGAAGGCCGGATTGTACCTTCGGCCAACCGATCGTACGCAGCCACTTTCATCGTTTCAACAGTCGGGAACGGGAACTTGTTAAGATACTCATCGGAGTACAGGACAGACTTTCTCTGCGGTACAAAAAACTGGGCTACTTTAGCTGCATTTTCCTTATTACTAATAAATTTTAAATATTCCAGTGCTTCTTCCGGATTCTCTGCGTCTTTGAAGATCGAATAGCCTCCAAAGCCGATAGGCACCGTGACGCCATGGTCGCCTTTCGGAAGCGGAGCAATATCCCATTCGAAATCGACTTTGTCACGGTAAGCGCTTGTACGGGTAACGTTTTCAAACGCCATACCAAGCTTACCTGTATCGAAAGTTAACTGCTCGCCGATGCTTGGATGCGCTTTCTTATCGAGCAGCCCTTTAAAGAGATTGATCGCTTTGACCGTCTCCGGCGTGTTCATAGCGAATTGCGTTGTGTCTTCGTTAAATATTTCGCCACCCATCGCCCAAATCAATGGAATCAGATTGTCGGACCAGTTGGAGGAACTTTGTATGAACTTCACGCCGTATACCCCTTCTTGCGGTTTGGAGATCGCTTCGGACGCTTTGACCATCTCATCGTAAGTCCAGTTGCCCTCTTCATAAAGCTGCATTGGCGACTTCAACCCATTCGCTTCAAACAGTTTTTTATTGTAGAAAACGACCTGAGGCGGCGTAGAGAATGGAATGCCGTAGAGTTTGCCGTCCTTTTCAAATGCAGTGAGCGTGGATGGTATTATATCACCGAACGCATAAGCCGCGTCCTCTTTCACGGACGAAATATCGAGCAGCTGGCCCCCATTCATAAATTGCGGAATCATGCGCTCTGAGATCCATACGATATCAGGCGAGGTTTTGGTCGCTGCCATGATCGCTAGTTTCTGCTGGTAGTCCGCCCATGGAATCACGGAAGTTTTGACTGTCACATTCGGATGGAGCTTCTTGTATTCCTCAGCAAGCTCGTCATACAACGCCACCTGGGCATCACTGCCCCAAACGGACATCTTAAGCTCGATAGGATCTTTTGACTCAGCAGCCACTTCCGCACTCGGCGTATTGTTCGCTTTTTCCTTTGCGGCGCCATTATTGTTATTGCCTTTTCCTCCACATGCGCTCAGCAACCCGAGCAGCAATACCATTGACAGCAAGACAAACCCGTATTTTTTCATTTTTATGCCCCTCTCTACGTTTGTAATCGCTTTCTATCACTAGTATAGATCTGATGGCTTCCAGAAAAAATAACGCGAATTCGAGAAAAACTATGTAAATTCGAGTACTTTAATTGAACCAGCTGAATAACAGAACTTCGGCCTAAGCCCGCGTAACAAGGACTTAGGCCGAGATGGTTCCTAATCGTTGACGAAGCCGACAAACACCTCATTGATTCTGGCCATCATATCGTTCAAATTGCCGTTGCCCCATGACGGACGGACAAAATGGAAGCGCAATGCAGTCGTCACGACGGGGTTTTCCAAATTCAACGTCGTATACTGACCCAAAAAAGCGTCCTGATTATTATCTCGGACTTCGGCTATCGTCTTCCACTCTCCGTCTTCCAAAATCTGCAGATCAAAATCTCTGACATGCCACTTGGCCGAGCCTATAATCGGCACATGTCCGCTCCACAGCTTCACTTGGTTGATTGTTTGCTCCGTTGTCCAGTCCAGCATCAGATAAGGCGTTTGGGAGCCTTTTGATATCCACCGGGTTTCCAAGCTTCCGTCAAGTACTCTATCTTTTGTATTTGTACCCAGCGTGGAGTCGACCGATAACTGCGCAGTAATCGCCAGATTATTGGTTACATTAAGAACGAACTCTCCAGTGCGAGCAACGCCATCCAAGACGACAGTTGCCTGTAATGCTGCTTCTCCAGCTTGAATCGCGGTAACCAAGCCCGTATGATCAACAGTCACATGATCCGGCGTCAGACTTATGAAAGATATGTCCGCATTTTCTAACGAAACGTGAGATCCTGTATTGTATGTGCCGGTCACATGCAGTTGGGTAGTCATGCCCGGCACCAGCTGCGAACGATCCGCCGTTACCGCTACGGCCGCAAGTTCGACAGGAGGGTAAGTTTCAACCCGCAGGTAGGGCCTATAGCTAGAGTCTTGTCCATTGTATAGCTGCGTCAGATAACCGGTTTGATCGGCATCCTGCGCTAAAGCAAGCGATATCGTACGATCAACATCCAGACGTTCATGCACGAGCACAGACGCATCGAATACATACCAGACGTTCTCGCTGTTATTATTCAGCCGCACAGTCGAGAGCTTTTGCCCAAGCTCTGGCGGAGACTGATACATATCCCATTTCATGGTATCGCTGTCCCAGTCATTGCTATCCACTGCATAGAGAGAAGTTGCCGCTCCCGTCTCTCCAACAGGGCTCTCAAGCGCTTGTCCATACACGTAGAGCCATGCGGTAGCCAGCTTGCCTTCAATGGAATTCAGATCGAATTGCAGATAGCTTCTCGCCGATTCGCTATCATCTCCGCCTTTAATTTGTAAAAGATCCGCAACCGGAGCGTTCTGAGCATTTTGCTGTACGCTTGCTGCCTTGGTTGCCGGCAGCAGTTCGGAAACCACCACTTGATTCTCATAATCCGTCCCGGTATTTCCACTGATCTCATTGCCGGAGAGAAGAATATTCGTGCCGTGCGAAATCTTAACGCCATTCGTATTCCCCGTAACATGATTATCCTGAATGACAATATTCTCGGGTATGCCTGCGCCGTTCCCGGCGTTGGTGGGATCGCCGTCGTCTTTCATTGCAATGATACCCCAGAAGCCAGAAGCCGTATTGTTCACGATCTGATTGCCCTTCACAATTGTTCCGGGCGCATTTTTCAGACGTATTCCCTGGCTCCCCGCGTTCGTAAATCCGGTAATGATATTATTCTCGATAATCGTATCAGGAGATCCTAAGTACACCTGTACCCCATACCGTTTCACATTCTCGATTAAATTGTTATGAATGTAATTGCCTGGTCCAGCGGCATCATGCGTAGCGCCCGGATTGCCGACGCCGACAGCCGCTTCGCCGCCGCCAACGATATGATTGTCTCTCACTTCATTCATATAYTCGTCTTCTCCGTGGAAATCGATAGCGTCTAATGCCGAGTTCAAGTAGTAGTTTTTTTCAATGAGATTGTTATGGGTGTAAGAATGCGCCATCGTTCCGTGACGAAGATAGGGACCGATAAACTCGTTGTTGCGAACAACATTGAAACGAGAGTCGTCATTTCTGCCGAGCCGGCTTTCCTTGGACTTGCCTTCGATGGAAACGCCATAACCGTTTCCGCCCTCGGCTAAGTTCGTCGCGTTGCGAAAAAGCGAATTTTCCACAATAACATCATGACTGTTCGTAATGACAACGCCGATCCGTTGAAACTTCTCGATCGTCAGTCCATCCAGTGTAATGTTATAGGACGGTTTGCCGGAAGCGGCGGTAATCATGATCACCTGCTTAGGTCCACCCCGATCCGGATTCGCAACCGACGTATTCGTTGAATAATTCAAGTCCCAGCTGGACGTAATTGTCATGTTGCTGATCTTAATATTGTTTTGTCCGGCCATGCGGAATACGATGCCTTCAACCGTAGCATATTCTCCCTGTTCATTAGCATGGTCGGAAACCAGCAGAACGCCATCCTGGCTCTCGCCGCGCATCTGCACGCCGGATTTCATAATGAAATGGGTAACTCCGTCCCTATCTGTGCTCGTTAATTGATAGTGTCCGTTCGGAATATACACTTCGTCCCCAAGCGTCGCTGCAGCCAGTGCAGCCCGGATAGCTTGAGCGTCATCTATTCCGTTGTCGGCAGGATCGGCGCCGAAGTCCAGGACATTATACGTAGTGCCGGTCACTGTCTGAGCCTCATGCGGCACATGCGGTGCGCCATCCGCATAATAGAGACCTGCTTTTGTCGGAATTGGGGAATCCGGATCCGGTCCCGTTGGCGGAATCTCCACATCCCTTAATATAAACCCGTCCACATGGGGAGGGTAAATCTGAATTTCTGAAATGCTTGTCCATTCGCTTGCTCCGCGCCCGACAACCCGTACATAACGGGCGGTGACGGCTTCAAAACCAAAGGCCTCAACCTGGATCGTAGTGCCGCTGCTATCGCCGCTGTATATGCGGGTCCAGTTGGTCTGGTCGTTAGAAACCTCGATATCAATAGTCTTGCTGCGATTGTCTCCCCGGTAGAAAGCGACTCCCAGATAAGAAACCAGTATTTCCGAGCCCAGATCCAGTTCGATCCATTGCCCGTCATCATACGCCGACCACCTTGTCTGAATATCCCCGTCAATGGCATATTCCGGAATATTGGAATCGCTGCCGCTGGCCCTATAACCCGCGATCGTCAGCGGGGTTGCACTCGTCGTCTCCATGACTTGAACAACGAATGGTGGTTCCGCCTCAACACTGTAATCGTCCGGCGCGCCGTTCTCGAAATCCTCGAATATGATTCGGTTGGCAGACTCCGCTTCGGCTTCGGCCTGCACGCGACTCGAGCCCATCAAACCCGTGAACAGCATACTCAGGATTAATAATAACGCTGTAGATCTTTTTGCAAGACTAGTCATTATCCACCACATCCTTTCTTTCATGTCATTTCATTAGTTCTTCTCTTACAGTTTTTCTGTAAGCGCTTCCAAATAAACCCAGCCCAAGCTTCCGCTTACACCTCCCGAATATCCGAATGTAATCCTTCTGTCGCAATACATGAAGTCTCTGCACCAATTGAAAGCGCTTAACAATAAGTATACAAGTCAGCCTGTCAGTGAAAAACAACGTATTTTCGAGAAAAACTACGATATTCATAGCATCTGTTTTGTTTGGTGCTCAAAGATCTGACCGGCCTCAACTCAGCGGCCTTTTTCTATATTCAGTAGGCTTCGCTCCACAATGCTGCCGAAACACGGCCATAAAGTGATTGGCGCTGGCATAGCCGCAAAGGTTGGCGACCTCGTATATTTTCAGATGTGTATGGGTCAGCAGCTCCTTGGCTTTACTCATCCGGCAGGCCGTCACATAATCAGAATAGTTTTGTCCGGTTTTCACCTTAAACAATGTGGATAAATATTGATGATTCAAATGCACCTGCTCCGCAATGAATGGAAGTGAAACATCCTGATCCAGACAAGAGACGACCAGTTCCTTCACTCTTCGAATCGTCAGATCTTCATGGGCTGCTTCGGCGTTAGGCGTCTCTACCGCCCGCTCGCGGTCCAGCCGCGCTTTCAAATTCAATAGAAAATGGGAAAGCTCAATCCGGTCCACCGGCTTCAGGATGTAATCCGACGCATTGTGACGCATCGCCGCCTTGGCATAAGTGAAATCTTCATGCCCGCTGATGATTAATACAGGAAGGCTCGGATACAACCCCCGGACATGCCGCAATAACTCGATTCCGTTCATCTGGGGCATACGGATATCCGTAATCAGCAAATCTACCGATTGCATTCTGAGAAGCTCCAGCGCAGCGATACCGTGCTCCGCTTCCGCGGTTACCCTGTAACTGCCGATCACTTCCTCGATCATTATCTTTAACCCTTCCTGAATTTTCTTCTCGTCTTCTACCAGCATCACATTGTACATTCCAATTCCCCCTATCGTAATGGCAGCCGGATTCTCCATTGTGTTCCGGAGGCCTCATCGCTCTCCACGCTTAAGCCGTATTCCACACCATAAAGCAGTTGAATGCGATGGTGAATATTTTTGATGGCATAACCTTTCAGCGTATCTCCAAACTTTGGACGGCTGCCGTCCCGCTCCGGCTTGCACAACATCTGATGGCGAACCTCCAATAAACGTTGCGGCGGCATCCCCACCCCATTATCCTGTACAGTCAGGAGCAAATCCTGATCCAGCACGGATGCCCTGATCGTTATCGTCAATCCGCTATTGCCCATTCCGTGCTCCAATGCATTCTCAACCAGCGGCTGAAGCAGCAGCTTTGGTACAAGACAAGATTCGAAGGACGGATCCACATACATTTCCGAATTCAGCTTCTCGCCATGCCTGGATAACTGAATTTGCAAATAAGCGTTAACGAACCGTATCTCCTCCTTCAATTGCACCGGTCGTTCCTGCTTGTCAACCGTGTATCTCAGCATTTTCCCCAAACTGGCAACAATATCGCTGATTTCGAGATTTCTCTCCTTCAGCGCCTGCATGCTTACCAATTCCAACGTGTTGTACAGAAAATGCGGATTAATCTGGCTTTGCAGAGCCGACAGCTCGGCTTCGCGTTCGCGCAGTTTCGTTTCATATACCTCCTTGACCAGCCGCTCCACTTCCGTCACCATCAGATTGAAACCCTCAGCCAATTGCCCGATTTCATCGCGATTCATCAAGCTCAAATCTGCCCGTTCGCTGAAAGCCCCGTCCTTTACCCGCCGCATGCGCGACTGAAGATAACGGATCGGCCTGACCAGCCGCTCTGACGTGAAAATCGCAAGCAAATAGGCAATGATAAGCGATATGACTGAAATGAGGATCGTAAATCCGACGATTTCCTTGCCGCCCTGTTGCAAGTCGGCCATCGGGATAAGTCCGTGAATATTCACTTTCGTTGATTTGGAGTGCATGGTTGTGTACAGATAAGTCTGGCCGTTCCAATCTATCGTTCCGTCCCCCGGACCAATATCCGGGAAATTAACCGGTTCATCCGGAAATAACAGCTCGCCGTTATCCTTCGTCAAGTAAAACTGGCTGTTTTCGCTGAGCCATACTTCTGACAATAACGCTTCGAGCTCTTTCATGTTAAAATCAATTTTGACGACCCCAATGCTTTGGCCCGTTGCAGGGTGATTCAATGCTCTGGCTGCGGAAATAACCCGTTCCGATCGTTTGTAATAAGTCGTCTCATGAGGTTCAATAATGACAAGCCTACCTTCTGCATCCAGCACCTCCTGCATCCAGCTATTCCCTTTCTCGTTCCAATAACGCTGCGTTAGTTTTTCTTGGACGCTGAACATAATGCCGTCGCGGGTGAAAAAGATCATTCGTTCAATTCCGGGCTGATCCAATGTGAGCGAAGCCGCTACTCTTGCCATTTTGGTAATTTCCGCCGATGGAATAAGCTTCTCCTCGCCTGGCTCTTCATAACTGTGCTTCTCCAAAATCCGCAGCACGTCTTCGTTATATAAGGGAGCCACAGTTATTCTGTCTGCGTCTTTTATCGTATTTTCCAAATTAATTTTCACTTGATTCATAATTTGCATGGAGTACGCCCTGGAGTTTTTTTCGGTTTCCTCCGCAAATTTATTGTAAGTGCTGATTCCACTTATCAGGAATGGAATGGTGATAAGCAGAACGAACATGGTAATAAATTTGGCTCGTATCGAAATATACCGCTTCATTCACCCATTCCCCCTGACAGATTTTAAACGCACACATGTACTATCACATGGTAAAAAAGGCCGCTCATCCGGTAGAATGTTTGTTTTCCAACAAACTTCCGATACGAGGCGACCTTATGAAAAAGTCTACCATGACCCAATTATTACTTCAATTGAATTTAGCCGTTATCTCGCTGACGGATGCGCGTTATACAGTCTGCCCACTGCGCAGCAGCGCGCCGTTATGAATTAGACGCTCCTGCAGCTGTCCAATGTCGATTTTTCCCGGTGATATCCCCTGCTCCCATGCCATTGCTGCCGCCGTACCCGCAGCCTGTCCCGTCGCCATGCAGCTAGGTGTCAGACGCGTCGTTGCCAGTGCCTCATGCGTCGTCGAGATGCAGCGGCCTGCTACGAGCAGATTGTCAATCCGCTTCGGCAGCAAACAGCGGTAAGGAATATCGTACGCCCCGTCGCCCTGTACCCATGCGGCCTGTACGCCCTTGCCGGACGGATCGTGAATGTCGATGGGATAGCCGCTTCGTGCAATGCAATCATCGAACGCGCGTCCATCTACAACATCCTGTACCTGGAGTGAATAGCAGCCGTCTATTCTGCGGCTTTCACGTATGCCGATTTGCGCTCCGACCGAAGAGATGGAAGCGTTCTCGAAGCCTGGCAAGCAGCGGGTCATGAAATCCGCGACCATGCGCACCTGCTTCCTGCCCTGCACTTCTCCTTCCGTCAAATCCTCCAATTCAGTTCCGTCCAGCCCTTGAACACGAGTCGTATTGACAAGCACTTCGTCCGGTCCCGGACCTGTGAAGAAAAGGACCTGGTCTCTGTTAATGGGCAGATCAGCCTCCTTCCAATGCTTGAAGTAACCCAATACGCCGGACAATGGCAGTTCCTCCAGCTCATCGAAAGGCGTCTTCTTGTAAAACTCGTCCGGATGGTCGATCATATACCGTTTAACTCTCGCCAGGTCAACGCCTCTCATTCGGAACTTCATCGTCATCGGCTGCGTCAATTTGTCGCTGTCGCGTCCTTGCAAGCACGGCGCACCTGAAAGATAGGCCAGATCGGCGTCCCCTGTCGCATCGATGAACTGCTTCGCCGAAATTTCGTACTTCCCGGACTTGGTAGCGAGTCGTACCGTTTCAATGAGGCCTTCCCCGGTCTGCACTTCGTCCATGAAGCTGTGCAGCAGCACCTTCACGCCCGCCTCGCGCAGCATATCAATAATTAACACCTTATACACTTCAGGATCATAAGGGGTGATCGTCTTTACAAAGCCTACCGTATCGCGAACGTGTCCGGGCGATGCTCCCTCGGCCATCAAGCGGTCTACAATTTCCTGCGCCGTTCCGGCAATGACCTGTTTGCCATCCATCGTGTGAAAGGTCATCCATGGATAGACCAGAGCTGCAGTCGACATGCCGCCAAGAAAACCGTATCGTTCAATCAGCAGCGTTCGCGCCCCGCTTCTTCCAGCTGCCAGCGCCGCATTGATCCCCGCCGGCCCTCCGCCACATACCACAATATCCGTCTCTATTTTTCTCATGCTTAACCCCTCCTCTGAAAGTACTCTCATTATAGGAGCGGGGGGACTTCTAAAGTAGTTTAACTTTAGTTTAAAATAGAACTGTCGAGCGTTAGCGTGGACGATAGCTTTACGTACGCATCCCCTAACCAAACGGAGAAAAGAGGAAGGCGGTTTTGAAATTGGGAACTCGTAAATCGATTACTCTGCACGATCTTTCCAAAGAACTTGGTCTTTCGATTCAGACCATATCCAAGGCGCTGAGCGGACGAGCCGGCATGTCCGAGGAAACGCGGAGCCGCATTATTCGAACAGCCTTCGTACGCGGCTATTTGACTGTATCTCAGGCACGTGAGATGGTCAGCCGCGGCATCACGCCCTATCCTACCTTCCAGTTTCGATTTGTATTGATACAATCCCGGCAATCTATGAATTACAACGTATTGTTGACAGAGGGGATAAGAGAAAGGCTCGATCAATTGGAGCATCGACTGGATAGTTATGTGCTGGATGAGGATGTGCCGGATCACGCATTCTCGGACTGGATGGAGCAGCGCAATTTGCCGACGGCCGACGGTCTGTTCATCGCGCCCCGGCTGCTCTCGGACTCCACGGAGCGCAAGCTGTTCGAGCTGCCTTTACCCAAGGTGCTGATCAATTATCCGAGACCGCTTTCCCGAATCGACAGCGTAATCTGGGATGTGTTCGAAGCCGTCTGCATGGCCGTAGACCGACTCGCGCAGCTTGGCCATACCCGTATTATGTACATAGGAGATATTCACAGCCAGCGGGGGTATACAAGAAGGTGGCAGGCGTTTGAGGAAATGATGGGTGAGCTTCAGTTGGATCATGAAGCAGATCTGCATATTACGGACGTTTGGGACGAGTGCATGCTAATTAACAAGCTGCGCAGCAGCCAACCAACAGCAATCATTGCCGGCATCGATGAAGATATCGTAAGGCTGTACAACAGCCTTACCTCCCTCGGCTATCGCATCCCGGAGGACATCTCCCTAGTCGGCTTGGCCAACGGACCGGTGGCGGCGCTACCGCATTTAAGCCGCCCCCAGCTTCTGATCAAGGAGACCGGATATAAAGCGGCTGACAAAATGCTGTGGCGCCTCGCCAACAATGGCGAGCCTTGCGAGCATATCCGTATTGCCGGCCCTTTCCATAACGGGCAAACCATCCGGCGCTTCAGCTGAGAAGCGCCGTTATCGTTTGATGTTCGGACGAGCATTGGGTTGCAGATTTGACATTAGATGATATAGATTGGTAAAGCTAGTTTGCACGCAGCCCATCGGTGCTGTTCTGCAAACATCCTGTTCTACTACGTACCACTCGACTCCATTCTCCTCTCCCCAGCGAATAATCGGTTCGAATTCAATCGATCCTGTACCGATTTCCGCGAATGCCTGCTCACCGTCTGCGGTCATATCCTTCATATGGATAATCGGCATCCTGTCCGCATAGGGCTTGAAGAATGATGCAGGCTCAAAACCGCCTTTCTGAAGCCAATATACATCCAGCTCTGCAAGGATTTCATTGTCTGCACCAGCCTCAAGCAAGTACGAAAGCGCATCCTGCCCCTCTATCACCGTTTCAAATTCAAAAGTATGATTGTGATAGCTGATTCGGAAGCCTTCACCCTTCAGCTGCTTCGCAATACCATTTAAATCTTTCTTCAGTTGTTTGTATCCGCCTTCATTTTGCAGCTCAGCGGGAATACTCGGGCAAATAATATCCCTTGTGCCAAACAGCCTGGCGTCCGAGACCACTTTGCTTGTGTTCGCAACAATGTCATGGTAACCAACATGCATGCCTGCGGTCTTCAATCCAACTTCGTCCAAAACCGCTTTGAGTTCCTGTGGGTCATAGCCTTGAAAGCCCGCAAACTGTACGCCGCCATAGCCAATTTGACTTATTTTACGAAGAACTCCCGGGAAATCTGCAAGGCATTCCTCGCGAAGCGTATACAATTGAACCGCAATCTTATCCTTCAACAAACTACCATCTCCCTTCACTTCATTAATCCCCAGTATAGTGACAACTGATTTAGAAGTGAATATCCGATTCTCTGCTTGTTGACTTATTTTGCAACATTTATGATAGTAGAAATAGTTTACTCACTTGGAGGTGGCATTAAATGATGGACGCATCGTGGATCGATTGCCTGTTGATCGGTTATTCTCATCATACTTCTCCATTCACCGGCTCCTTGCAAAAAGGCACAAACGACAATCGCTTGCTCCTGCGCTTCCAGGTAAAAGGGACATGCCGTGTCGAGATTAATGATGAGACATATGTTGTACAGCCCGGTGATCTGATCATCCGCAAGCCAGGGGAATACTACCGATTTGTGGTTGAGGCCGATAAAGACACTGAAGATTCTCAGCTAATTGAGAGTGCCGATTACTACTTATCCTGCAGCGGAGTATGGGCTCAGCAGTGGTGCATCAGGAATGATTTTCCAAGCAAGGTTCATCTGGATACGGCGGAAGACTTCTTGGCATTGTGGAGAAAACTAATTTATGAGAAGCGGAATATTCATGGGGATAATGCGGAAATGATGGACGCTTTGATCAAAGTTTTATGTCTAACTATCGAGAGGTATGTAAAGATGGCGGCGGCCTCCAGGCCGGAGCTTAACATTCCTTACAAAATGAAGCAGTATTTGGAGAAACATGCTACCGATCCGCTGACGCTGACCCATATCGCCGAACGTTATGGCATCAGCGTATCGACAGCCTCCCACTTGTTCAAGCAAGCGTTCGGGCAATCTCCAATGCGTTATGTCATTGAGATCAGGCTGTCTATTGCCTCGGAGAGAATTCAATATAGCGACATGAAACTGGAAGATATCGCCGAAGCCTCCGGGTTTCACAGCTATCCTTATTTTAGCCGCGCCTTCCGGAATCATTTTCACACCAGTCCCAGCAAATACCGCGTTCGGAACCAGCTTCGCAAGGCAGAGAATCCTTAATTGGAACGAAGCATCTATTCTATTGCCGCTGCTCCCCGCTACAGCCTTAGACGGTATTGATGCGGAGATACGCCCATAATCCGTTTGAACAGGCTAATAAAATAAGAGGTGCTCGTAAACCCTACCTGCTCACCGATCACTTCTATGGATTTGTTCGTCGTTTGAAGCAGACTGCAAGCCTGCTGCATTCTGCGGGCTGTCAAATAACCGGTAATGCTGCTACCCGTCTCTTGCCGAAACAGCCGGGACAAATAAGATTTTGACATATGGAGCTCGTCCGCAAGCAGCTCCAGCTGGAAGGGCTCCCCGTAATGATCTTCAATCCATGCCATAACACGTTCCGATTGGCGAATAGGCTTCATATGCTCCTCCTGCTCGGGCCCCGGAATAACCTTTCGTTTAATTAACGACAATACCTTTAACAAATAAAGCGCGCTCTGCTCTTCGTTGCTGCTGGCGGAGGAAGCGAGTAGGCCATTCTGGAATGCGGAGCAAGCGGCATTCAACTCTTCATTGCAATCGATCATATCTATGCCCTGCAAAACGATAAGCCCTTGAAGCATTCGTTTATAGACGTCATAAAGAGCCGGAAACGTTCTTAAGTAGCCCTTCATAAATACAGGGTCGAAATGAAAGACGCTGCGTTCATATGGCCGGCTTTCATCCACTTCCACATAAACATTATGCAGCTGATAGGGCTCGAAATAAAACAGCATGCCTGGCTTAAGCTCGTACGTCTTCTGATTAACGGTAACCATGCCGTGTCCCTGATGCACAGCCAGCACCTCGAAACCTCTATGAAAGTGGTAATACCCCTCGAAATCTTGCTGCGACCAGTTGCGGTATGACCAAAGAAAAGACAATACCCCGTAGTCCATTTCCTGAAACAGCGTCCCCTTCACTGACTGCACTCCTTCATTTCAACAAGTCAACAGAACAACATTTTTAACCATTGTAGCGTAACTTTGTCCATTTGTCAGAGACTATAATGATAGCAAGCAACTTAACCACAATCATAGTCAACGAGGAGGCTTACTATAAAATGAATCAGGCATACAAAGAAAAAATATTGGTGCAATTAACCGAAAAGGTAGAGCGCATGATAAACCAAATTGGAGATAAAACGCCCCATGTGGCAAAAGCCAACGGCATCTATGACAACACAGACGATAACTGGTGGACGTCCGGCTTCTGGCCCGGCATGCTCTGGGTTATGCATGATGCAACAGGGAAAGAGTCATTCAAGGCAGCTGCTTGGGAATGGGACGCCAAGCTGGAGCGCTGCTTCTGCGAGTATCCGGTACAATTGCATCACGATGTGGGCTTTCAGTTTCTGCCGACTGCTGTCATCAAATACGAATTAACGGGCGATCAGGAAGGTCTGCGAATCGGTTTGGAGGCGGCAAACTTCCTAGCGGGCCGCTTCAACGTGAATGGCGAGTTTATTCGTGCGTGGAACGGGCAAGAGGCTTACGGCTGGGCCATTGTTGATTGCATGATGAATATCCCCCTATTGTTCTGGGCAAGCCGCACGACAGGCGACCCGCGTTACAAGCATATCGCGATACGTCACGCGGATACCTTCCTCCGTTACGCCATTCGCGAGGACGGCTCGGTATGTCATATTTTATCTTTTGATCCGGAGACAGGCGCGTTTATAGAACCGCTGGGCGGTCAAGGCTTTTCCAGCTCTTCGGCGTGGAGCCGAGGCAATGCCTGGGCACTTTATGGCCTAGCGATTGCTTACCGATGCACCGGGCTTGAGCGTTATTTGCACGCGGCGAAGCGGGTAGCGCATTACTTTGTCGCCGCCCTGCCGGAAGACGATGTGCCGTATTGGGATTTTCGCGTAGCAAACATAGAAAATGAGCCGCGCGATACTTCCGCTGCCGCCATCGCAGCATCCGGCCTGCTCGAACTTACCGAGCTGGTTCCATCTGCGGAACGCCGGATCTATAACGCGGCTGCCGAGAGAATCCTGTATTCACTAAGCGTGAATTATGCGACCTGGGACAATCCGGACCATGAAGCAATTCTTCTCCAAGGCACCGGACATAAGCCTGAAAACGCCAACATCAACGTATCACTTATTTACGGAGACTACTACTTCGTAGAGGCATTCGCCAAACTTAACGGCTGGAGCCACCGAATCTTTTAGCCAGCCTCGTTCTTTTGGTCATAACAGGCCACGTACGAATCTTCTTAATTGCAAAATAAGAGCCATCCGGGAAAGAAACTTCACTCCTCGGATGGCTCTTCAACATTTATTTAATGATCGTAATTATCGCTTAATGAGCTGGAAATCATCATAATGAAAACCTGGAGCTACAACGCATGAAACGAGTACAGGCTCGTCCCCTAGCAGGTGGGACATTTGCCATTCGTTAGCCGGAACTAATGCTTGCGGCTGATGACCTGCCAGCACATCAGGCCCAACAATAATTTCTTTTCTAGTTTCCGGCGCATCTTCGGTACCGCCAAGCGTAAGCATTAATGGACTGCCCGAATGCCACATCCACAGCTCGTCTGAATAAACCTTATGCCAATCTGAAAACTCACCTGGATGAAGCATAAAATAAATTGATGATGCTGCGAAGCGTGGTCCTGAATAAGGAGCTCCAAGCACCTCCTGCGGTATTGTGAAACCAGCCTTCCAAATTTCCTTGTACCAGCCACCCTCGATATGCTCCTTCAAACCAAGCGTTTGTACGAGCGGTGACAATTGTTTCACTTCTGCTCCCATCCATTACAACCTTCTTTCTCTCTTTTTCGTTCTATTCGCCTTAAAAAAATCGTTTACTTATTTTATAACGCTTACGGTTTATCGTCAATTCATTAAACAGCTGGGAATAGAGGGCAATATTCAATTTTTCTTTGTTAATATGTAACATCGCCTTTTTAATTTTCAATTTATAAGTTATACTTATATTAACGAAATCTTTTGGAGGTGGACAGATGAACAATGGCATACATGATTTCCGACCTATTAGCCGCAAGCATTTAATGAACTTGTTCCTTATTGTTCCGCTGCTGCTCGCAGCGCTGTTCGCCTACCAAGCAGGCAATATGTTTGAGTTAACAGCTGGTGCAAGCCGCATTACTGCGGCAGCCAAATATGCGACGTCAACCGTACGCAAACAGAGCACCACTGCCACAACATTTTTACCTGAAAACGCACTCGTTGCCGCCTATATGCATGCTCTCATGCTTATTTATTGGCGTTCCACAACCCTATCCGCACTCGTCACTACTTATCGACAGAGATTGCGCGATCTGCTCATGACTCCGATTAAATTCACTTCCCATTTCGTTGGTTAATCCTCTCATTTTGTTCGTATACTAACAACAAATGAGGAGGCATACACAATGAATATTAGAGAATCCGATCTGCCCGGCATTGGTCGAAAGTACCAAGTTATGACGAGGAGCGGCGATAAGTTTGTCATTATTATTCATGATGACGGACGCCGTGAGATGTATCACTTTGACTATGAGGATCCAGATGATAGCATTTCCATGGTTACCCTAGAGGATGAGGAAGCAAGACAAGTCGCTGCCATCATTGGCGGTATGACTTACAAGCCGAAAGCGCTTGAAACGATTGAAGTCGCACTCGATGATTTAACGATTGAGTGGTACAAGATTGAACCAAACGCCGCATGCATTGGCAGAACAATCGGCCAGGCCGATATTCGCCAAACGACTGGAGCGACCATTATCGCTGCGGTTGAGAAGGAAGCAAAACATATTAATCCCGGCCCCGACTATATATTCAAAGCAGATACTACCCTCATCGTTGCAGGTGAACGCCAGCATCTGAAGCTACTTAAGCTGATGCTGCAAAATGGGAGCCGTTAATTATGGATCACATGGTGCTGGAGATCGGTCTTGCTGTTATACTCATCGCCTTAGTCGGGCTGTTAGCTGCAAAAATTCGATTTTCCGTCATCCCGTTTTATATTTTAATCGGCATGGCCGTAGGTCCACATGCTCCGCACGTAGGCATACTGGACTTTAGGTTTATTCATAGTGCAGAACTAATTGAATTCATGGGGCGGCTAGGTGTGCTGTTCCTCCTGTTCTATTTAGGTCTGGAATTTTCTGTGGGTCGATTAATGAAATCGGGTCGCTCAATAGCGGTAGGCGGAACGATCTATATTCTGATCAACTTTTCACTTGGCTTATTATTTGGCTGGATCAACGACTTCCCTGTAGCGGAAACCATGGTCATCGCCGGCATTACAACGATCTCATCGAGCGCTATCGTCGCGAAGGTGCTCGTCGATTTAAAGAGGACTGCCAACCCGGAGACAGAAATGATTCTCGGCATCATTATGTTCGAGGATATCTTCCTTGCTGTATATATTTCCGTGCTCTCCGGACTCGTGCTCAGTGATTCGTCATCTTTAGGCGGAGTACTCCTGTCTGCTTCCTATGCATTAGGATTCATGCTGCTCTTCTTGATTATCGGCAGGAAGGCTGCACCGCTTCTGAACAAAATTCTCAATATTCGCTCGAACGAGCTTTTTCTGCTGCTCGTATTCGGCTTCTTGTTCCTCGTAGCAGGCTTCTCTGAAACGATTCACGTCGCTGAGGCGATCGGCGCTTTGCTTGTAGGCTTAGTACTAGCTGAGACTGTTCACATGAAGCGAATTGAGCATATGATTTTGCCTTTCCGTGACTTCTTCGGCGCTTTATTTTTCTTCAGCTTCGGACTGACCATCGACCCATTCGCACTTGGCGGAGCCGTATGGCTGTCACTTGGTGCAGTTGCCGTTACATTATTCGGCAACTTCTTGGCAGGCATGTTAGCCGGTAAAAGTGCTGGCTTAACGCCGAAGGCATCGGCTAATATAGGTTTGACCATCGTATCTCGCGGCGAGTTCTCCATCATTATGGCGAACCTCGGCAAAGCAGGCGGCTTGCTTGAGCTCCTGCAGCCATTCGCTGCCTTGTATGTACTCATTCTGGCGATATTGGGACCACTTCTGACTAAGGAGTCAAAGTGGGTATTCAAAGTGTTAAACAAAGTATTTAGGTGGGAAAAAGGAAAGAAAGCACGGGAGCCTGGAAGCAAGGGCTGACCAAGCAATGAATAGAAAGGGATCTAGCCGTTGTCGGCTAGGTCCCTTTCTTTATTTTCAAATAAATTCCTATTGCTGATTCACATCAAACGTTGCTTAATGGTATGCATTCCGCCAAGCTCTGCCGTATAATCGAAGCAGACCAGTTAAAATAAGGAATCAAAATGAATGAACGAAAGGAAATTTATAAAAATGACGGCATCACTGCTATATATTGAAGATGATATCGAAATCGGAAGCTTTGTCTCTCAGCATTTGCAAGAGCAAGGCTATAAAGTTGAATGGTTAAAAAATGGCGAGCATGCGCTCGAGGCCGCTGCAGGCTGCAGACTCGTCATCCTAGACGTTATGCTGCCGGGTCTCGATGGTTTTACTATTGGACAACGGCTGAAAAAAGCAGCGCCGGATGTCCCGATTCTCATGCTTTCAGCGCGCACCTCTATCGATGATAAGCTGCAAGGGCTGCAGTTCGCTGACGACTACCTCACCAAGCCTTTCCATCCCGACGAGCTGACCGCACGCATCGAAGTGCTCCTTCGCAGATCAGGCGCACGCCTTGCTGAACCTTTGGCTATTAAGCATCTGCTTGTCTATGAGCAGCAAAACCGGGTGGAGAACCGCGAGACCGGGGAAGAAATTATGCTGACAGGCAAGCAGTTTCACATTTTCAGCTATCTGCTGCGCCATTTGGGACAACTGCTTACGAAAGAACAAATCTATGAGGCCGTATGGGGAGAATCCTTTATTGATGGAGATAAAACGTTGATGGTTCATATCCGTTATTTGAGGGAAAAAATCGAACGAAACCCCGCTGCTCCTGAAATTATTGAGACGGTACGCGGCATCGGCTATCGGGTGCGCGCATGAAGAAGTCCAAATCACACGCGCGAGGCATGAAGTTTCGCCAAACCTTGTTATCTCGCTACCTGCTTATCATTTTGTTTGCTTTTCTGTTTATTCCGATCATATTTCCGGTAGCTTCTATTCTTTATATGCTTATTCAAGAAAATACGCAAACCGCTAATATGGACTATTTAAAGTATGGCAGCGGGAAAGAATTAACTACAATATGGCATAATCAGGCTGCTGAGTTAACAGAGAAGGATCCCGCTCAAATCGACAAAAGATTGCATGATCTAAAACAAACTTACCCCGAGGCTTCCCTCTTCTGGGTTGACTCTGCAGGATCAACAAGGCTGCAGCTTCCTGTACAAGAGCAGCTTCCAAGCAAGTGGACACCTGCCAGCTCCATTCAATTTATGAAAGCAAGCATCGACAGCGATCCCTTTACGGTCGTATCCTTCCTTGGCGCAGACCATAAGGAACCTGGGTTCATGGTGATGCAGCTGCAGCGCTCCATCATTCAGATTAATAAGCCGATCGGTTCAGGCACACCCTTTTATTTGGCGTTTCTGTTTATTATGTTCGCCTTTTTCTTCTTAATATCTCTGCTCTTCTTCCGGCATATTCGCAAACGTCTGCTCAGTCTGCAATCAGCGATGACGCTGCATGGCGACAACGGGCTTCCGATGCCAATCCTTATTAAGAAAAATGATGAAATCGGGCAGCTGGAGACATCTTTTAATCAGATGGTTGAACAGCTTAAGGAGAGCAAGGAGCGCGAGCGTGCAGAGGAGGAGCTTCGCAAGCAGCTCATCGCCAGCTTGTCGCATGATCTGAGGACACCATTAACCGTCATGAACAGCCATCTGTATTCGTTGCATAAGGAACCGTTAAGCTTGAATGCGCAAGCAGCTGTGAAGCAAATGGAGCAAAAAATAACCAGCCTAGACAGCCTCATTGAAAATTTGCTTTCCTACACGCTCATGACAAGCGGCCGCTATCCGCTTAAGCTGGAGCCACTGGATCTGCTGCGATTAGTTCGTGAAAGCGCCGCGTCTTGGTATCCCCTTTGGGAACAGGAAGGTATTGTCGCTGATGTGGAGCTGCCTGATGGTGCTATGCTCCGTATTGTCGATAAGGCAGGTTTCCGCCGTGTGCTTGATAATTTATTTCAAAATGTGGCGAGGCATGCGAGCGGCGGCAAATACATCGGCATTACCGTTGAGTATTACCAAGGCCAATCTGCGCTCGTTATTCGCGATCATGGCAACGGGCTAGAGGCTGCTCCGACGGGCAAAGGTGCAGGCATTGGGCTAGCCATTGTCGATTATCTTCTGAAAGAAATGAAGCTCGAATGGCATAGCGATACCCAAGCTGACGGAACGACCATATACATTTATTCAAATTGATTTTAATTTTTTAAACAAAATTTAAACTTGGGGAGCTCTTCGTTTAACCTTCACCCGTTAATGTAAGTAATGAGGTGATTAACGTGAATGAATGGGTAATCGAAACGAAAGGACTAAGCAAACGTTATAAAGGGCGTTATGCGGTGTCCAATCTGAATTTAAAAATTGCAAAAGGGGATATTTATGGCTTCCTTGGACCAAACGGCGCTGGTAAAACGACGACAATCCGCATGCTGCTCGGATTAATCCAGCCCTCGAGCGGATCGGTTCATATTTTCGGGAAATCTTTGAACAAGGAAAGGTTATCCATATTGCGCCGGGTCGGCTCGCTCGTCGAATATCCTTCGTACTATGGCCATTTAAGCGCCGTCGACAACCTAGAAGCTATTCGCCGCATACTCGGTGCTCCTGTATCCAAAATTGCTGAAGTGCTCGACATCGTTGGACTGGCCAAGGAAGCGCGGCGTCCAGTGAAAGGCTTCTCGCTTGGAATGAAGCAGCGACTAGGTATCGCAAGCGCATTGCTTGGCAGCCCAGAGCTGCTGCTGCTCGACGAGCCGACAAATGGACTAGATCCATCCGGCATATTGGAAATTCGTGAATTAATTAAAGAAATGCCTAAGCAGCACGGCATTACCGTCCTTATATCCAGTCATTTGTTAAGCGAGGTCGAGCTTACAGCAGGAACCGTCGGTATTATTCGTCAGGGGGAGCTCGTCTTCCAAGATACGATCAGCCATTTGCATGCACAGGCACAAGGCACAATATCGCTGGTTGTGTCTGAGCCAGAGCTAGCACTTGCTACCTTGCAGCGGCAAGGTGTGGGCGCTGTACAAAATGGTTCCGCCATTATGCTGGAGCATACCGATAACCCTGCGCTTGCACGCATTGTCAAAAATCTCGTAGAGCGAGACCACTCTATCTACCGTGTCGAGGAGAAACGCAAATCACTGGAGGATCTCTTCCTGCAAATTGTCGGGGAGGGTAAGCTATGATGCTCAAAGCACTTTCAGCTGATTTTTTGAAAATACGCGGCAAGGGGCTATGGTTTCTTATCTTTATTGGCCCTATCGGATTGATCGCTATGCAAGCTCTTAATTACGGACTTCGTTATGATTATTTAACGAACAGATATGCAGGGAGACTCTGGGAGGTCTTGCTTCAGGACATCCAAATGTTTGTTCCAATCTCGCTATTCCTTGGAGTGACACTTGTCTCTTCCCTGCTAGCAAATATCGAACATAACACAAATGCGTGGAAGCAGCTGCTCGCCCTTCCTATTTCCAAGGGTGCCGTGTTCCGCTCCAAATTTGCATTAAGCTTCCTGTTGCTGCTCTCATCATGTGTTTTGCTGGCGATAGGAACCGCTGCGCTTGGTTTATCGTTGCGATTCGGGCTTAAAGAGATGCCAGTAATCGATATTTTGCGGCTTTGCTTCCTGCCGTTTATCGCATCGCTCCCGGCGCTTGCGCTGTTTGTATGGCTTTGCATGACCATGAAAAATCAAGCCATTCCTATTACGTTTGGCGTGTTGATCGCGATCAGCTCCATATTCACTGGCCTGATTTCAAAGGATTGGTCAAAGCTGCTGCCGTTAAACTGGCCGATGCTAGGTTATATGGATCCGCAGCGAGAGCTATTCGTTGGTGGAGGCTTTCTGCTCGGGTGCATCCTTCTACTTGTTGGCGCCTTTCATTTCATCAAAAAGGATGTGAATTGAAATGATGGGTTTCCTACGTTTAGTCGCTGCGGAACGGATTAAGTTATTCAAAACGTTTATTTGGATACTCATCCCGCTCAGCTCGCTGCTGTCACTTGCTCTCGGCATGTTAATATCGTTTGATTCGCCGGATGCGTCCGCTCAATATGCCCTGCTCATTGCTTCAATGGCTTCGTTCCACGCCATGCTGTTCTTACCAATATTAACGGGCATTCTGTCCGCTTTCGTATGCAGATACGAGCATGTAGGAGGAGGCTGGAAGCAGCTGCTTACGCTGCCTGTGTCTAGAATCGGACTCTACTTCGCCAAATTCAGTGTAGTTGCTGTTCTCCTTGCCATAACGCAGCTTTTGTTTCTAGGAGCAGTTATTATTGCAGCGACCTATCAAGGCATCGACGGCCCGCTTCCATGGGCAATGCTTCTGAAAGGAGTTGGCAGCGGCTGGCTTGCCTGTCTCCCGCTTGCCGCGCTGCAGCTGCTCGTATCTGTAAGCTGGAGCAGCTTTGCCGCTCCACTCGTCATTAATGTGATGCTTACGCTGCCTAATATGCTTATCGTTAATTCTGAACGTTTCGCTCCCTTCTACCCATGGGCACAACCAATGCTCGCGATGCTAAGCTTCGAAGGCGACAATTTCGGCGCTTTTGCGCTCCCTTTAGAAAACTTGCTCATTACGATAACGAGCAGCTTTGTTTTGTTTTTTGCAATTGGCCTACTTTATTTCACTCGCAAAGAAGTGTAAGCCGCTCAGATACAAATGAAAAAACGGTCAATCCCACTGCAGAGGCGGGATTGACCGTTTTTCATTACTGTATTGATGGCTCACTCATCCCAATCCACTCATTCTTGACGGTATCCTGCCTTATTGGCTTCTAGAGAAGCAAGCTAACAGGAATTTCTCCCGCTATCATTCGCTCTTTTCTGATAAAAACCAATTTAACGGGAAATCTTCCCGCTAATCTAGGCAGTATTTTAGGAAACAGCCCATTTCCATTGATTTAACGGTACAAATTCCTTCTAATTCAGAATATACGGGCATAATCGCAAAATTAGCTGGAGATTTTCCTGTTGATTTTGATCTCTACCCGCAATCAAAATCTGCTCGGTTAAAAGGTTACGAATCCCATGGCGCGTTTCGCTTGAACAAGCGTTATTTGAGCCGTTTCCGAGGCTCTCATCGCTCCTTCTTTAAGGATACGGATCAGCACATCTGAATCGATAATATCTCTATATCTCTCTTGTATAGGTACTAGCTTCTCGACGACAACCTCGGCTAAATCCTTCTTAAACCCGCCATATCCTTGGCCCTCGTAACGCCTTTCAATCGTCTCGGTGGACTCTCCTGAGAACACCGCATAGATCTCGATCAAATTGCTGACCGCAGGTTTATTGTCCCAATCATATCGCACAGACATTTCTGAATCGGTAACAGCTCTTGCGAGCTTTTTACGAATATCAGCTGGCGAGTCAAGTAGCAGCACGTAGCTATTTTTATTGGGGTTGCTCTTGCTCATTTTTTTAGTTGGATCATCAAGCCCCATAATACGGGAGCCAATAGTGGGGATGATCGGTTCAGGAATTACAAATGTTTTTTCAAAACGACTATTAAATCGCGCAGCTAAATCTCTAGTCATCTCTAAATGCTGCTTCTGATCCTCCCCGACAGGTACATGGGTCGCTTGATAAAGGAGAATGTCCGCTGCCATCAAGGCAGGGTACGTAAACAAAGCAGAGCTGACAGAATCTTTCCCATCTGATTTCTCTTTGAACTGCGTCATTCTGCTCAGCTCTCCAAAGTGAACCTGAGTCTCCATTATCCATCCCAGCTCGACATGAGCAGGCACATGCGATTGTATAAAAATCGTCGCCTTTTTAGGATCAATTCCAGCAGCAATATAAAATGCAGCAATGTCCTTAGAACGCTGAAACAATTCTTTCGGGTCCTGAGGAACAGTAATCGCATGAAGATCCGGCACAAAGAAAAAGCACTCAAAGTCATGCTGCATTTTCACAAATTGATGCAAGGCACCTCCATAACCGCCTATATTAAGCTCCCCACTTGGTTTTATTCCTGAAAGGATACGTTTCATGTTACTTCCTCCTTATTTGCGGCTAATAATTATTGGAGATATTCTTGCTCCAAGCGCTTCGTGAGGTCGGTACTACAAAAGATAGAACTATTGCGATATTCAGTATAACGTTATGCTTTAGGGGTACAAAGCTTCCATACACACAGAAGAGGTGTTGTCCCCATGAAACAAAAGCTATTTTACGTTTTAGTTGCTATAGCCAGCTATTTTGCAGGCGTACTCGCTTATTTAGGTTATTTGACGCTCGTGTATGATCAGAGCCTCGGGAGTGATTCGAGCAAGCTAATCGGCTGGACGCTTCCTTCGTATCTATTCCTTATTCTCCCGTTTTACACCCTGATGTTCCGATGGAGGAAGTCGGCTATTTTTCTGCGCACTGCCTTGCTAATTGTTCTAAGTATCATTGCCGCAGCTTCCGTTACCGTTATGATGGGCTTAGGAATATGGGGAATACAGGATCTCTTTTCTCCTGAGTTCGGACTGTTTATTTTACTATTTGCCAGCTCTGCAATTGTATTCTCTGTAGGTTCTCTTGTTGCTATAAAAGAGAAGGGCTATCTCATTTTCTTGCTTGCTTCACTTGTAATCATATACCTGCCGATCAATATGCTGGTCTCAGAGGTTGAGAAAAGCAGACCAGTTATCCATCACATTCCGCAAAGCTTTCACGGCACTGTTGTCATTCATTTTGGCGATTCAAACTCTCCGCCTATCTCTAAGAAAAAAGGATATGAAGTCATTAATATTCCGGAAAAGGGTATCTATAAAACCTCTAGTCCTCGGCCTGTGCGAGGCATTAGGCATGTATTAGTAGATGAACTGGGCAATGAAGTAAAGGAAATTTCGATCTCTGGCGAAACCATGAAATACGGCTCCGATCCTGGAGTAACGATTAGCGAGTATACTGTGCCTTAACAAAATATGGCCCTAATTCAGACTCATGGGTTACCACATAGGTCCACTTAAAATGCTCATCTACAATATAGATGTCCTGCTCGCCTTCCACATCCTCAGGCATTAAACGCGCTGCATCTTCTATCAGCAACACTAAATCATGCTGCTGATAGAAGACATAACATGCCTTTTTAGGCTCATTACGGAATGCTTCTACCGCTTGTTCATCGCTTAAGCATGATTTTTTTGCATAGCTGAAAACATGCCATAAATATTGTTCCATATAAATGTTCGTCTTTTCTTGGGCATCCAAACCCTCTGCAAAAATGTCTTCCCACTCGCGCTTCATGTCACGACCCTCAAGCTCTGCCTGAGCCACTCTCATATGTTTAGCTTCAAGTTTGGGTATCAGCTTAAGATGCTCGATCCTCGCCTGCCATTCGCCAAACAGAAACTGTTTGATCACCTCTCTTAATTCGTCGCTGGCATGCTCCAACATTTCGCGTAGTGTGCTCGCTTGGCTGCTGATTATAATCGGATCGATAGTGCCCTTGCTTTCGAAGAAACCGCCAGGATATTGTCTAACATTCGGTGCATGAACCCAGCCAAAATATTTAAATAAATACTCGAATGTATTTTGTTCAATACTCTCATCAATAATTTTCTCAATATGTGCTCGACTTACTTGATCGACAATAATCAAATTCTCTTCTGACCAGACGAACGTATTGTCCCCTCTGCTCAGCCGATCGTTACGGATGGATTCGATACATTTTACCGTATAAAAATTAGCTACCCACCGGGAGTAATCTGGAAATGTGACATAAACACAGACGCGAGCATCTGTTTCGTCCTCAATGGAGCATTCCCAATCTATCCTCACATGCCTCTTTTTCGAAAACAATGCTTTACCCCCTTAAATGTTAGGCCTGCTATTAAAATATTTGTTCATCGTACCATAAAGTTTTTGGTCATTGTTTACAATTCACTGAACTTATGATAAATTTATTGTATAACGTAATTACGTAAAACAATAATATTAAGAGGTGATGCCGTTTGACCGCTTCTAGAGACTACGGAACTGAGCTTGATTTACTTACCAAAGAGATGAACGAGCTCAAACAAATGTTAAGTCAGGTCATTAATACTCGTCCTTCTCCAAAACAAGCATTAACTATGAATTTAAATGAGAACTCATTAAACGATGAAGTCCCGCATGATTTAGGCAGCCTCTTTTATTCCGGGCAATATCGCGGGCACAATGGCTTCAGGTGGGACCCTAGGCAGCAAGAAGTCCATCACTTACTTGGTCTTGACACCGATAAAGCAGCAAAAATTTTGGCAGCACTCGGAAATAAGCAGCGGCTCGACATCCTGCTTGCTGTATTGCTGGAGCCTCTCTCCGGCTCAGATATCGTAGAACGACTAAACCTGGGAACTACGGGGCAGCTTTACCACCATACCAAAGCCTTACTCGGGGCTGACCTTTTGGTTCAAGAGGAACGTGGAGGCAAGTATTCTCTGCCTGCTCATCGAACGCTTCCGCTGCTGCTTTTGTTGACCGCTATTACTGATCTGCTCGATACGAGCCATTATATGGAGCTTACAGAGGCTAGAAATAACGTTGAGGAGTATTTAGGCGAAAATAAAGAGGGGTACGATCCGAATCATCTTTTATGGTCCGTCATTGATAACTCGGTGTTGGAGCACCAAGCAGGCTATAGTACGGAGCTATATATCGTACTTCACAGCGATACAAGTATTACCGTCTCTGATAATGGTCGAGGCATTCCGATTCAAGCCTTCCCTCAGTCGAAGACAACTCCAGTACAAACTGTGCTTACGGAGCTTGGGCATTACAATAAAAGCGCATCCGTTGTAGCTTCCGAAGGGTTAAAAGGCATAAACATGCCTGTAGTTAACGCTTTGTCTGAACAGCTTTCTGTAGAGGTTCGCCGTGAAGGAAAAGTATTTCGTCAAGACTTTAAACATGGCATACCGCAAAGTGAACTGCTTGTCTTAGGCATGACGAAGGAAACAGGCACAAGCATTACCTTTAAGCCGAATCCGGACATTTTTAAATATCCATTTGATAAAGCTGCACTACTAGATCGTTTAGCAGATCTGCAAGGTCGTTTCCCTGACCTAAAGGTTGAGATGCTATAGCTGCTTCAAACTTGAAGCTGCGCTAGCGAGATGCAGAAGACGGTGGAATATGTCCACTATCTTCTGCATCAGCACTATTCATGAGTTGGAATGTAAACATCAACATCTTCGGGGAATTTGGGATTTGCGAAGTGGTAAATCTCCAAAGCGAGCGCTTTAGGGCTGTTCATTATGCCTTGTTTGTTTAAATAGCTGTGAATCAAAAGTAAACATGACTTCAGAATTAAAATGTGCACATATGTAACGCACAGGGTACAGAATATGTTGAATTTCAACTCTACGTTCTTCGAATCTCTCTCTTGCCTGCTTCAGCCTTTCCCAATTTGCATGAAACGGATGGGGAATAGGGAGCAATCAGCTTTTCTCAAGACTTAATTGCCATGAAACGCCGAACTTATCTGAAACCCAGCCAAACTTCTCACTAAACGGATAAGCGGCAAGCGGCATGAGTATGCTGCCCTCAAGTGATAGGCTTTCAAAAACCTGATCTATTTCCTCTTCCGTATCGCAGGTAACGAACAAAGATATTGAAGGTGTGAACGTAAAGCCATGGTTGACGCCGCTATCGATACACATAAACTGTTGTCCTTTTAGAGAAAATGTAGCTTTCATTACGGTTCCTTCAGGGCCTGTCTCATTCGCTCCGTATCGCTGGATACTTATGATTTCGGATTGATCGAATAATGAAGTGTAGAAGTTCATAGCCTCCTCTGCTCTGCCTTCAAACATAAAAAATGTTTTAATTTTTTGATTTGCTTTCTCCATTGTTTCGTCTCGTCCTTTCATGACTTTTTTTGCTTTATAATGCCCCTTTATRTGCGGTTTCTTTCCTTATTAGGGAAATGACATATAAAATGAGAACCGCTGCATAGAGATTCCAAATACTCGGTATAGATGCTACAGATAAATAAATGCCATACGGCAGCGACCAGATGAGTACCACTAGCATTAACATTCGGTTTCTCAAAATTGCAGCTAAAATTCCTATACAAGCTGGAAGGATCAACATCATAAACACGATAAGAATCGTTTTATCACTCACCAGTATATCCGTGTAAGGGTTCCAAAACAATAAAAGGCAGCTCAACATGATACATCCCACAGAAGCCGCTCCTGCACAAAAGGAATATTTCATATGAATACATACCTCCTCTGTACTATTTTATAAATTGGAACCCCTATTGCTATCCAACGTTTAGCCTCATCAAAAACTAACCTCGTTAATCATTCTTTATGTTGTACGTAGTATAGCTCATTGAACCTTTATCGTCGAAATCGTTATTTTATGCGAAATCCCGAGGTGGTTATATTTGATCGTGACCGATTCAATCGTTTGCTTATCCCCTATTGTTAGGGCATAGGTATGATCCGCATCTGTGACTTTGCCTTTATTCTCTTTGGCCGTCTGTGCCTGCGGGGATGTTCCTGTTGGAATGGTCACTTCATTCAGATCCTTAAATGAGTAATCCTTTTCTTCCGTCTCATCGAAGCGGTCGGTTACAATAAAACCTTTAGCAGGACTGCTAACTTGTATTTTGACTCGCTCAGGCACGTCGCCATCATTTATTAATACTTCATTAATATCGATAGATCCAACCAAACTTTTATTCCCGACTATCACTAAAACAATTTGTCTATCGTTTGTTGAAGAGAACGCCTGTGCTGTTAAAGGCGGCTTCGCTTTCGAGTAGACATAAGAACCACCAAATACAAGGAAACAGCAAACAATTAGTAAAATGATTTTTTTCAGAATGGATCACTCCTTCTTTAGCCTCATTTCACATTATGTGCTAACATCATGGATTGCCACTAGCAGCTTCTCTCGTGTTTCGCTTAAACGCTCCTTTGCATGTGTAAAATCAACAGGCTCCACCCAAGCAAACCCATCCGAATCATACCGAGGGAACACATGCATATGATAATGCGTCAAATCGTTGAATTTTCCGCCATTTTGAATAATCGTTATACCGTCTGGCTGAAAATGTACCTTTAGCACCCTTGCCAGCATCGCAGATGTTTTCATAATTTCATTAGCGGTTAACTCGTCTAAATCATCGACATCATGAAAATGCTGCTTAGGGAGTATGAGCAGATGACCCTCATTAAGCGGTGCTATATCTAGAAGACAAGTCACCCATTCATTTTCGTATACGGTTTGAGTCTCTAATTCATGATTGGCCAGCTGACAACCTAAACACGGCTTCTTTTCCATCCTCATTTCCCCCTCTGCACTTATGCCTAATGAAACAAACGAGAATTTTATCAGAAATTATCTCATTTTCCACTATTTATAACTTAGCATGTTGTGCAGACATAATCGAGTTAAAAGTGTTAATGCTATTCCCTCCCACCTTTCTGTTGCAGCTTATTGTCCAGCAATCGAAATGCTTCAAAAAGCGTTTCTTTAGGAGCCGCATCATACCGATCGCCAATGTTAACCTCAAAATAGGAGCCAGCCTCTCCTTTATCACGGACAGACTGCGTCAAACCGATACCTGTTTTCCCAGCGATATCGATTAGGATTGAATCAAGCTGCTCCTTCTGTGCTGTCGAGTGAACATGAAACATATTGGAAACAGGCACCTCCGGGATAGTCTTCATGCCCTCGCACCCGTTATATAATGCAGCAAGCTCCTGCGCTTCCCTGTAGTACTTCTTCATATGCGGAAGTCGCCGCTCCATGTAATAGTCTGCAGCAATAATATAAGGATATAAGCTGATGAGATCACCGCCATGTCGTCTTTTCCAAATCTTCGATTCCTCTGTAAAGCTGCGATCTCCGGCTAATATCGCTCCTGCAATACCGCCAATTCCTTTATAGAACGAAATATATACACTGTCGAAGAGCGCGCAAACCTCTTGAACAGACTTTTCATAATACGGAAGTATCTCGAACAGCCTCGCTCCATCCAGATGAAGCTTAATTCCTCTCTCCCGACAAAATGCCGACATAGCCTTGAGCTCTTCAAATTCCGGCAACTGTCCGCCAATTTCGCGCTGCGGCAGCTCCAGTAGCAAACAAGCGATTTTTTCCTCTAGACCAAGCAAATCATGAAGAAGGACAGGCCTTTCTACATCCGCCAACAGTACAGCTTCAAGATGATGCAGCTCTTTCATGCCGTCTTTCTCGTGAATCTCCAGATGGCTTAAAGGATGATAACCGACCTTCTTATTTCCTTTCTCGTCACACCATATACGAAGGGCAATTTGCTGAGCCATTGTACCGCTGGGGAAAAATACAGCCGATTCTTTGCCTAGCAGTTTAGCCATCTTTTCCTCAAAATTCTCAATTATCGCTCCATTGCCGTACATATCGCTATCCTGCTCTGCGTCCCACTGCTCTAGCGCTTCTTTGAGAACCTGTACATTCCGCTTTCCATGACCGATTAACGGATAGCTGGCTTGATTATATGCTTCAATTAGTGTCTTCGTTTGTTCCATCCTATAAGTCCCCTTTACTCCGTTAATCGTTTAATCCTTAGGCAGTATGGTTTTGTTCATAACAGGAGAAGAGAGAATGACCGACGTGTTGACATTGCCGAAAGGCATAAGCCTCTCTACAAGCTCGCTTAGACCATCCATCCCCGTTATCGCTGCTTTCAGAACATAGCTGACCGTTCCTGTTACCCGGTGGCATTCTATAATCTCATCATCATTCATGATGCGCTTCTCAAACTCCATCGGAAATACTTTCAATTCACTCATTTGAATGATGACCTGTATGTTTCTGCCGATAGCAGCAGGCGATACTCGTGCACCAAATCCAGTAATGATGCCTTTCTCCTGCAAGCGCAGCAGACGCTCAGATATGCTGGGGCGGCTGAGAGACAATCGTTTGGACAGCTCACTCACCGTTATTCGGCCATCCTCCTGCAGTAATTGGAGAAGCATACGATCCAATTGATCCATGATCACAACCTCCTTCATTTTGCAGGAAAAACAATAAAAATTCGTTCAATGTTATATAAATTCACATCAATTTCATTCTGTTTATCATATATACGATTGATGCTGTTTTGTATTCTTATAGTAACAAACTTAAGCAGGCGGTGCATGTGAGATGTTACGCAAATTGGATTACAAAATGAAGGAAAATATCAGCAAATGGCTTCATATTGCAATAGGCTGCTTCGTTACTGTGGGCGGATTAGTCATTTTAAAGCATTCACATATCGTAACTGGAGGAACAGCAGGACTCTCTTTAAGCTTATCACCCCAGCTGCAAGTCTCATTCCACTATTTGTTTTTATTGCTCAATCTTCCATTTCTAATTTTTTCCTACTTTTACATGGGCAAATCCTTTACCTTCAAAACTATTGGTGCTATCGCGCTGCTCTCCTCATTAAGTTCAATAAACGATATCTTRCCTGCCTTTACGATTCCGCCACTAATCGGAGCGATCGTCGGAGGATTATTCATCGGAGCAGGCATTACCGCCTTATTCCGCAACGGTGCTTCACTCGGCGGCGCGACAATACTAGCCATCTATTTGCACAAAAAGCATGGCGTCAACCCTGGCATTACCAACTTCGCATTCGATTTTCTAGTTGTCCTCACTAGTCTATCCGTATTTTCGCTCAAAAGTGGATTGTACTCTGCCTTGTCGATTGCCGTTACATCGGCCTTCTTGTCGTTTTATAAGAGAAGGAAAACAGGCGCAAAGAAAGACAAACAAGAAGTATTGTCAGGCGCTGCTAATACCGTTTAAACAAGATCAAGCCTTTAGTGTTCCTTTAGCATGGAGTGGAGTACGTTGTAATGGCGGATGTGTGGGATTAATTTGTAGGATTAATATTTGAGCTTGATGCGTAGCAGTTCCTGTTTGTTTCATTCTATCTGTTAGTGATAAACAGCCTCGGCTGCTTTGTTAATAAAAAAAAGCTGCCGATTCATCGATATCGGCAGCCTTCATTCAAATTCAAATTATCTATTGCCAAACTGTGCTTTATGCAAGCGGCTGTAGATGCCGCCTGCCGATACTAGCTCTTCATGACGGCCTTGCTCGGTAATTCCTTGCTCCGTTACAACAACAATGCGATCCGCATTTTTGATCGTAGCGAGGCGATGTGCGATAACAAGCGTTGTGCGGCCTACGGACAGCTCTGCCAGCGACTGCTGGATTGCTGCTTCCGTTTCAGTGTCGAGTGCCGAAGTTGCCTCGTCGAGAATAAGGATAGGCGGGTTTTTGAGGAACATCCGCGCAATCGCAAGCCGCTGCTTCTGTCCGCCAGACAGCTTAACGCCGCGTTCGCCCACTACCGTTTCCAGTCCGTCCGGCTGCGCGTGTATGAATTCTTCAAGCTTCGCTCTGCGCGCGGCTTCCCAAATATCTGTATCCGATGCGCCAAGCTTACCGTAACTGATGTTTTCTCTAATCGTACCTGCGAACAGGAACACATCCTGCTGTACGATACCGATCTGCTTCCGGAGCGAATCCAGCTTCAAATCACGAGTATCATAGCCATCGACGGATATGCTTCCGCCTTCAATTTCATAGAAACGCGGCAGCAAGCTGCAAAGCGTCGTTTTGCCGGCGCCAGAAGGTCCAACAAAGGCAATTGTCTCACCTGCACGAATAGTAAGATCGATATTTTGAAGCACCTTCGCTTCGCCTTCATAACCAAACGTAACATTCCGATATTCAATATTCCCGTTTAGGCGGTTAACCTCTTTCGCATTGGGTTTATCCGCAACATCAGGCGCTGTCTCCAGCAGCTGCACATAACGTTTAAAGCCGGCAATGCCTTTTGGGTAACTTTCGATAACTGCATTGATTTTTTCAATCGGTTTAAAGAAGATGTTCGTAAGCAAAACAAAGCTAATAAATTCGCCGTACTTCAGATCACCTTTAATAACGAACCAAGTGCCTGCAATCAATACGAATACAGATACAAGTCTCATCAGCATGTAGGTAATCGAAGAGTTCAAACCAATGATTTTGTAGGAAATGAGTTTCGCTTCACGGAAACGCAGGTTGTTCACCTTGAACAGCTTTTTCTCATGGCTTTCGTTCGAGAAAGCTTGAACAACACGAATCCCGCCAACCGTATCCTCTACTCGAGCATTAAAATCGGCCATATCCGAGAACAACCGATTCGCAGCTTTCGTCATTTTACCGTTGAACATCAGAACGAGCCAGATAATGATTGGCACAATAACAAAAGTAAGAATGGCTAACTCCAAATTAATATACGCCATAATGCCGAACGCTCCGACGAGCGTCATCGCAGCAATGAACATATCCTCTGGGCCATGATGGGCAACCTCGCCAATCTCGAATAAATCATTCGTAAGACGCGAGATCAGATGACCGGTCTTCGTGTTATCGAAGAAACGGAAGGACAGCTTCTGTACGTGGTCGAACAGCTTCTTCCGCATGTCCGTCTCAATATTAATACCAAGCATATGGCCCCAATAGGTGACTACATATTGCAACAGTGTATTAATAATATAAATCAGAAGCAAGATAGCACAGGCAGTAACGATAAGCCCCCAGTTCTCGTCAGGCAAAAGCGTATCTATTACATAGCTGACTGCCAAGGGGAAGCACAGCTCAAGAATCGCCAGCACTACTGCACAACAGAAATCAAGCAGAAAAAGCTTCTTGTAAGGCTTGTAGTAGGAAAAAAAGCGTAAAAGCATCATAAACTCCTTCTTGTCACATGGTGATAATCATTTTCATTTAAAATGATATACAATCACTACCATGCTGTCAATCCATCGCCGAAATCGATTCGGTCATGATGGGTGTATACATTCATCTCTCCGCCTCTAATAAAACCCACACAGGTAATGCCTAAATCCTCTGCCAAGCGAAGAGCAAGATCAGTAGGCGCCGACTTGCTGAGCATAATGCCGCAGCCGATCTTGGCCGCTTTCAGCACCGCCTCCGAGGAGAGCCTGCCGCTGAATGCAATCACTTTATCCGAAGTCCGAACACGGTGCAGCAAACAATAGCCGAACAGCTTATCGAGCGCATTGTGGCGCCCAATATCCGTTCTTACAGCAAGCAGCTCCGATGGCGTTCCAATGGCTGCATTATGAACACCGCCCGTGCTGCGAAATTCCGAGGATGCCTCCTGAAGCTCGCGCATAAAGCGAATACATTGCTCAGCAGATATTTTAGTGCGGGTCATGATCGTTTTGGCCGTCAGCATATCATTGTGAAAATAAAACTGCCTACTCTTACCGCAGCATGATCCGATAAAACGTTTCGCGTAATGATCCTGACTTAACGTATGCTTATGCTCTAGCTCAACATAGGCAAAACCAGTATCCTCTTCGATCCGCAGCGATTTCACCTGACCGGCAGCACGTATAACCCCTTCGGAAGCAAGGAAACCAATGACCAGCTCCTGCAAATGTGATGGCGAGCATACCATCGTTGCAAATTCCTCACCTCCTAGCTTCAGAGTAAGCGGATATTCCGCAGCGATATCGTCATCCTTCTCCCAGTGGCCGCTGCTATCGTATTTGAGTATGCGCCATTTTGTCGTGTTCGAAAGATCCATTCGAATACTCCCCTTCCACGCTCAGCTTGCTTATGCATCATTACGACCACAGCAGTTCTACGCCGGCGGCTCGATTTCCAGCTCCACAATCCGCTTCTCCATATACTTGGTATCCTTAAAGGCATGATAGGTTTCAGCCTTCTCTACGATAACGGAAGCATTATACTCTGGTATGCCTGCAAACGGCTCATATACTCCTTTTGGAAATAGACTATTCCCTTCCGGCCAATACAACTCGATATTGCCTGGCGCAATATCCGCTGGTTTCGCCCTGCCATGGAAGCTCCCGCTTCGGTTATATACAACAATCGCATCACCTTCGGCGATCGCAAGCTCCGATAAATTCGCTTCATTCATCAGCACGTCGTAGCGCCCTGCATCGTTAAAAGCATCCTTCCCGCCATAAATCATAGAGTTAAACTGCTTTCCGCGCCTTGTCGTTGCATAGAAATGCCCTTCCGGTATACGAAGCTCTGGCAATTCAATGGGCAGCAGGCTGCCCTTCCCGTCGGAAGTTGGACAAAAACCACCCTCGCACAGCCACGCCCCGCCCCATTGGAATACGTCACCTTGGTTCCGCAGCAGCTCTACGCCCTCATAGTTCGGTGAAGCCATCGCAATCTCTTCCCTCACAGCAGCAGCATCTTTGAACGCGATAGCCGCTTTGAGCTCCGGCCTAATGCGTGCAGCTAAATCCGCATAGATTTGCCACTCCGCACGCGCTTCTTCGATCCGCGGCCCTTCAATAGTTGGTGAAAAATAAACCATTCGCTCCGTCGAGGTTGACGTACCCCCGCCTGGCTGTTCATACCTTGTCATGGCAGGCAGTACGATAACCTCCTCCTGCGCATCTACAAGTGTCGAGCTGTTCAGCACGATATCCTGATGCACCCGCAATTCGACGCTCTCTAAGCAGCGCTTCACAAAATCAGGATCAGGCATCGTCTCGATAAAATTGCCGCCTGATGTATAGAACAGCTTCAGCTTACGATCAGCATGCTCGTTCAACATTGCGTTTTCAAGCGATACACCTACAATGTCACCTTGCCAATCCGGCAGCTTAAAGCCCCAAAGTTCCTCTAAACGGCGGATATCCGCACCTTTGAACTCACCGCCAGGCAGACTAAAGGGGTCAGCCCCCATTTCGCCTGAGCCTTGAACGCCGCTATGGCCGCGAATCGGCATCAAGCCGCAATGCTCCCGCCCAAGAAAACCGCGGAGCAGCGCAAGATTGGCAACCTGCGAAATATTGTCCGTTCCGAATCGATGCTGCGTCAGGCCCATGCTCCATACGAATACGCTTGACTTCGCCGCGGCAAGCAAAGCAGCGAAAGCCTGCATCCGCTCTCTCGTCAGCCCGGATGATTTCTCCAGAAGGTCCCAGTCCTGCTGCTGAATATGAACCTTCAGCTCCTCGTACCCATTCGTATGCGCGCTTACAAAAGCATGATCAATCGCTGAGCCTGGCTGCTCCTCCTCCATCTCAAACCAGCACTTCATGACGCCGTGCATGAAAGCAATGTCACCGCCGATATTCACCTGATAGAAATCGTCTGCCAGCTTCGTGCCAAAGAGAGCTGATTCCGGTATAGACGGTATCCAGTAGCCCTCCATTGCCGGCTCGCGATAGGGGTTGATCACGATGATTTTGGTACCCTTGCGCTTAGCTGCGTACATATACTTGGTCGATACAGGCTGATTGTTCGCTGCCACACTGCCCCAAAAAACGAGAACATCCGTACCAATCCAGTCCTTATAATTGCAGGTAGAGGCACCTACCCCAATAGAGCGCTTCATCGCTGTTTTGGATGGAGAATGGCAAATCCGAGAGGCGTTATCGATGTTATTTGTCCCAATGAGCCGAGCAGCCTTTGCCGCCACATAATAGGATTCATTCGTTATCCCGCGCGCAGTTAAGTAGAAAGCCATCTGCTTCGGGTCTATTGCCCTCGCTTTGGCAGCAATGCGGTCCAGCGCCTCATCCCACGAAATTCTGCGAAAGCTTCTTTCTCCCTTGCTTCTTATCAGCGGGTACGGCAGCCTTCCCAGCTTGCGCAATTGCGTGCTATCGAGCTTCCGCAGCTCCTCAATATCGCCATGCAGCACATTCCCTTTGATAGCAGGCATCGTATTCAGCCGCAGGACGTTCAATCTCGTCGTGCAAATATGAGGACCGTCCAACGTCTGATCATATAAACCGGACACGCCAAGCGCACAGCCATCACATACACCCTGCGTCAAAATCCGATACGCATACGGCAAGCTGTCTCGGTTATCCCACGCTACCTTGAGCGTATCACGAATATGATGCGGCTTAATGCGTCCTAGCCCAAACGGTGCTTTGCTCACCCACAGCTTAGGGTCTGGCAGCCTCGGCAGCTTGATCGGTCCTGTATGCAAAGTTTTCTTCATTAATGATTCACCCCGTTAATGATCATTATGGAACGATTGCCATTCTACTTACTAAGCTACCACAAATGAGTAAGCGCATACATTTCAATTTTGAAAATAGATGCAAACCAAGAAGCCTTCACATCAATCATCCTATCAGCTAACCTATATGTAGCTTTAGGAGAAAGCTGTTGCCTTCTCCCGTAAACCCCTGTTGTCGCCGCCTTCAGAAAGGCTCTATACGCAATAGTTACACCGCTGCTTACCTTTCACCTTCAACATACCTTATAAAGGCAGCACCTGCACCGCTGCTTGCTTCCCGCTTACTTGTATGCCGGATTGCTTCTTGCCGCTCTCCTCTAGATCCTTCAGCATGCGCTCCAGCAGCTCCTTCGCTTTGGGGCCTTCCTTGCCTTGAATTTTCACAACGAGCTGCACGCCGTTACCTGAACCAAGAAGCTTCGCTGCCTGCCGCAGCTTCGTATCATAATCATGATCCTCTATATGCGCTGTCAAGCGGAGCTCTTTTATTTTGCTAGGCTGATCCTTTACCTTTGCCCCGCGCTTCTCTTGGTCAGCCTGTTTCTTCGCTTGCCCTTTGGCTACCAACTTGCATGGCGGAGGACTGCTCATAAGCGAGGTACAGACCAAATCCACTTTCAATTCCTTTGCTTTTGCCAGCGCTACATCACGCGAGACAATGCCTAAATCCTCGCCTCGCAAACCAGTCAAGTGCACCTCGGAGGCGCGTATTTTTTCATTCATAATAACCATCGATGCCATATCCGTTAATCGCTCCCTTGCCGTGAATACGGAAAACAGCAGCCTTCACTTGCGAAGCCGCTGTCTATTCCTTCCTCTATTATACGCTTTTATTAGATATCCAGCGCGGTTTGTTTATGTGTTTTTCCACTAATGCCGCTCTCTGCACTTCTCTTCGCTTCGGCTTCATCCCGCTCTGCTCTGCGCAGAAACTTTTGGCCTCTCCAGCGAATTAGAGACAATATTCCGCGGATGTACTCATCTAAGATCATGCAGGCATATATCCCGATCAAGCCCCAGCCAAGTTGAATTCCCACAAAATAAGCTAATCCCGTTGCAATCAGCCACATCGAGAATACCGAAGTCCACATCGTAAAACGGGTATCGCCTACCGCATTTAATGAATTGCCGAGCGCCATATTGATCATTTTGCCCGGCTGCAGCAGTAGATTCATTCCGAGTAGGGACACGCCTAACGCTACGATTTCTTTGTTTTCAGTAAACATACCTAGCAGTTGCTTGCCAAACAAATAAATAAGAAACGCGTTAACCGTCACCACCGCAAGCCCAATCCACATCGCTCGGAAGGCGATATGGTACGCCTCTTTCACTTTGCCTGCTCCAAATAGATGGGCAATCTGAATTTGCACTGCCAGTGCTATCGAATAACCAAGCATGAAGCAAAACGATTCCAACGTATTCATATACGTCCTTGCCGCCAGCTCATTCGAGCCGAGAATAGCCAAAAAGGTGAAAATAAGCAGCTGCGTAAATACCCAGCAAGACATATTCACGCCAAGCGGCCATCCAATACGGAGAATTTCGCCGAACAGCTTACGATTAAATACATTAAAGTCGCGAAGAGCAATCGTACGTTCAAAAGAGCTAAGGAACATGATGAACAGCACAATCGTAGCGAGCAAGCGGCATAACACGGTTGAGATGGCTACGCCCATCAAGCCCCATTTTGGAAAACCGAATGCCCCGAAGATGAACGCATAGTTGAAAAAAACATGCACAACGTTCATTCCAATTGCCGTATACATTGGCCCCTTTGTATTTCCCGTATTCCGAATCGATGTGCTAAGCGCCGACATCAACGCAATCAATACCATTCCGCCGCCGACTATCGAGATGTACGTCTTTGCTAGTGGGATTAAATTCTCTGGAAGCTGCAGCACCGCAGCGATCTCGCCTGGAATGAGGATGAGCAGCCCGCTAAGCAAGAGCCCAATGATGGCACTTACTTTCACCGCCATTATCGCGATCGTGCGAGCGTCCTCGCCATTTTTGGAGCCTATTTTTTGTGCAATGAGTATGCCCGCTCCACTCGCGACCGTTATAAATAAGGTCGTCAACGCTTGAAACAGCTGGTTAGAGAAGCCTACTACCGCTACTGCATCATCCGATATCCTGCTCACCATCAGCGTGTCCGCCGCACCGAGCAAAAATTGTAAAAACAGCTCTATGAATATTGGCCACGCCAGCATCCAGAGCGAAATCTTTTTGTTAGATAAAGCCATCCTGTTGTCCTCCTGCATCGGCTGCCTAATAGCGGCCATATCCGTTGTCTTATCATCAATCGTCATATCAAATTATAGATGCTATACTGAGCTTGATGTATCACTTTTACAACTGAAACTATAACGATTCAAACTTCAATATTTGAAGGAGAAAATCCTAACATGACCATCATCCATATGACGATTCCACCGCTGCCGCATTATATCATTGGGGGTTATACGGTTGCCCCTTCTGGCCGCAAGCATCCAAGCAGATGCAACATTAATGTGTTTGATTTGCTTGTCGTAACGCGGGGCTGCTTATACATGGGAGAAGAAGATCAGCATTATGAAGTAAGCGCAGGGCACGCTCTTATTCTCAGGCCGGATGCCCATCATTACGCAACGCGTGCATGCGACGAGCAGACCGCTTATTACTGGATTCATTTTCAGACGACTGGGATGTGGAGTATAACAGATCAATCCATGCCTGAGGTACCGCCTGACAGTTCCAAATCTAGAATACTCAACACCAACATTTATACGGCACAAACCTTTGCCAAACAGCTTCCCCAGTTTGCTAAACTGCTGCAGCCCTCCAAGATGGACAGTCTGCTGCGCCAGTTGGTTCAGCTTAATATGAATGATCATATTCCCAGCGTAAAATGGAAGCAGCAGCTTGTATTCCAAGAGGTTATCGAGCATTTATCCGCATCGATGGAAGCGGAGGGGCCTTCTCCCTCTATTTTGTGCGCAGAGCAAGCAGCTTCCTATTTGCGAGAGCATTATCGTGATAGCATAACCGCGCAGGAGCTGGGAGACAGCATTAACTTTCATCCCGTTTATATCGCAAGATGCATGCAGAAGGAGTTTGGCTGCGCGCCATTCGATTACCTCATGCGTTTCCGGATTGAACAAGCAAAGCTGCTGCTGCTTCAAACGGATCTGCCTATCGCTCGCATCGGAGAACAGGTCGGCTTTAATCATGCTGCCTATTTCACCTCTTGCTTTGCCAAATACGAGAGCATATCGCCGCGCAAATATAGACAACGATTTTCTCATGGGTAAGGATGGGTGCATTCCCGCCAAAACATTACACCGAATATCAGGCTTTTCCTTCGACATCAGTCACTTGCCTGCTTGCTCATAAAAAAGGAACGGCTCCCACTAAGGGAACCGTTCCTTCCTTATGCCCTATTGATTATGCACCGGATGATACATCACTACCGCTTACAGCAGCTGTACTTTGCTTCTTGCCCCAGCCTGTAAGCCACTTGCCTAACCGAATGGATGGCAGCTCTATGAAATAGTAGCTTAGCGCCCCGGCTCCGAATGAAGCAACAAAGGCGAGTATCACAATAAACGTTGTTTCCAGTTCGCCATTCAGCAGATGGATGAGTGACAACAGGATAATCATATGATACAAATAGAGACTGTATGAGATTTTACCCAAAAACAATAACGGCTTTCGCTGCAGCTGCCTCGATAAACGCACGGATGATAGCGCTGCAATAATAAAGATCGAAGCGCCAATAGCCGTCATCCAATCGCCGCTGTGCGGCATGAGCATGTCATGGAAGTCCTCGCCATAACCGATCCATTTGAACGAATAGAAGCACAGTCCGATAATAAGCATCATCATGACCCGCCAACCATGCAACCGTGAAAATGCTGACTTCAGCTCTTTCTGATATTTGGCCAGCAGCGCCCCTATAATGAAGAAAGAGGCATAATGCAGCGAGATCACAAAGTTCGTCATATATTTCGTTTCAAAATTTTCAAGCATAATTTCAGCGCCAATGGATAAGACGAGTGCCAGCGGCAGCCCTACCTTCCAGCTGCTTTTTACAATGATGAACATAATAAACGGGAACAACAACGAGATGCGCATTTCATGAACGAGCGTCCACAAAATCGGATCATACCTCGTCGTATTGTAGTTTCCTACAAACAGCAAATGATGAATGATTGAGGTCACATTAGGGGGTATAACCCACAGATTGTTATAATAGCTCGTCAAATTCGTCAGCTTCGCTACATAGACGATTTCCCTCATTAATATGGCGATCAGTAATGCGACGAGAAAAGGAATGTAAATACGGCAAATCCGCTTAATTACATATTTTGAATAGGATTGCTGGCGGTTGTTGAAAAACGGCAAGGAAAGTACAAATCCACTGAGCAGAAAAAACATAATGACCGCTTCATGACCGCCCCATATCGCATGCAGCGGCGTGTATTTAAACAGGTTAAGCGGATAATCAAAAAAGCTGAGGTCCGACGTATTTTGCGCAATAGGCGCAAATACCAATAAGAAATGACCAATCATTACGGCTAATGCCGCCAATCCCCTAAGTGAATCTAATTCCTCATAGCGCTGCAAGCTGCAATTCCCCCACATTTACCGAATCTATACAATGTCAAAGACGATTATAATGGATAGCAGCCTGCTTTGTCCGCAACTATTTTTGCACGCCGCCCGCAAGCTAAAAATGATTAATTAGAATAACTCCTATCATTAATATTGAACGACAGCTATTAAGGTGGCAGGTCGATAGGTTAAGCATTATTTTGCATATGTACTCGTTCATTAAAGGAATACACTTACAAGCGATATTGAGATCGATTTCGTGACCTTGAACGCCACAGCTTCACCAATCCTAAAATACACAAGCAGATAAGTAGTCCCGCACATCCACCTACAAAATCAAGAACTACATCAGTCGCGTTACCCGTACGCTCGTCAGAGCTTAATTGATTCCATTCATCCATAGCCGGGACTGCAATGGCAACCATCAGTGTAAGTATAATGGAAAGGAACCAGCGTCCGCGGGTCAGTGCTCGCAGAAACATAAACATCAACGCAGCAAAAGTCGCATACACAAACAAATGTGCGCCCTTTCGAAACAAAAATTCGATAAAACTATAAGGCCGATCATGTGAGTTAACGCTGCTGTGTAGATAGGTTATGGTAAGGTCCGGCAGCCATCTTACTAGCTGATTATATGTAAAGTGACTGCGCAAAAACGGCTGAATACTTTGTTGTTCATATGTTTGGGATGAAAATAGGAATAAAAGCCCGAGCCACCCTACTAATAATAGCCCCCACATCATAGTCGGCTTCCATCTAGCAGGTCTATACATATTCAATTGCACCTCCTGTAAAGCAACCAGCTTCCAATTTATTATCCCTCTATCATACTTGAAAAAAACACTCAAACAAAATGCGAGCATAGGAGTGCTAAATTAGGCATGCCAAAAAACGGCTTGCTCGCAAAAGTGAAGCAGCCGGCGGCGCTGAAATTTTTAACTGAGAAATAAAGAAATATAATCCATCAATTATCAATATAAATGATATAAAAGTCCTATTTCAATATAGTCAATAAGCCTAAAGTTTGGTATTATAACTAAAAAGAAGTGAAATGAGGACGATAGACATGTCTAGTTATTTAATGTTTACTGAGCTATCAACGCCATTGAAATGGTTTGGAATTCGGATTTTCAAGGATGAGAACGGCAGCTACTGGTATAAATACAAACAAAATAAACGTAAACGTATTTTTAAATAGAGCTATCGTCATCTAATAATGTACGTGATGCACAATTTTCCTCATTCATGCAGCCTCTCTCAAATCTTACGCAATCATAGCAATTAAGAACAAGATCAAGCGCCCTGCTTGCTCCCAACACTTCATCAGCTTGATAAGACTGGCACACTAATAGCTTATCGATCATTTCCTGCCGCAGCAGCTCAATCGTCTGCTCTAGCTTTATTTTGTGTAGAACAGTATTTCTATTAATGGTCCCTCACCTCTCCCTGAGCATGCGCATTACGAACGGTATCACCATTTAGTTCCTCGCTATACATATTGCTTATCCTTCTCATCACTTGACTAGCCGCGGCAAAATCGCCATCTTTTTTATAGCTATCCGCGAGTGATTCAACAAGTCCCAGCAGCATGTATTCCAGCCTGCTTCGTTCCTGAACCGCCCAGTTATCGTACAAGCCTGCGAGCATTTCTTCTATAGGATAGACAAGCAATTCTTTAATAAGAATAAATTTCCTTAATGCTCTTTTCTCCATATGAGCCTCTTCAAGCGACTGAATCCATTTCAGCAAGTCACACACGACAACCGCGTTCAGTTTAACATGGCTGCGATTAGCAACAATCGGATTCGTCCCCGCCGTATCGAACAATCCCTTTAAATGAGAAAGACTAACTCGCAGCAAATTACTTGCTTTGCTAATCTCTGCAAGTGGCCATAACGCATCGCATAACTGTTCTCGGGTCGGATTCGGGTAAAACATTAAATAAACAAGCAGTCTCTTCGCATTACGCTGCTGCCAGCCACTCGGTATTTCCTGGCCATTAATAAATACACGAAACGCTCCAATTAGCTTGACCTCAAGCAGCACATCCTTGCTTGGAGTACTCTTATAGGCATCGCCAAACATTTTAATCGCATCGATCCTCATTAACCCAAGCAGCGGATCTCCGACATGAGTGCTCTCCGTGCCACTTAAAGGGTTGGAGAGGAAATCTAATATCTTCTGAGCGGCATAGGTCTGATTATCTATGAACACCAAGCTAGCTGCATCAGGCACCGTTACCGAGAACGCATTCGGAATAAACTGCGCCGTAATCTTCGACATATAGGATGGATATATCGTATCTTTGTCCCCCGCCATAACGAGGCAAGGCTTATTAATTGCGGATAAGTCATCCAAAGGATTCTCGGCTGCAAAGAGCTCAATTAATTTAAAGTACACATCCATGTCGCACTGCAAGTACGCCTCTTTTACCCATCTTGTCTCTTCCCTATCCTTAGGCAAACAGGTCACTAAACTAGCCATCTGCTCCGCCAGTGCAGCTGCCACACCGTTCTCAGCATAGCTCCGGCGCAGCTCAACCGAACGCTCCATTGCCTCCGGAGGATAAAACCCAATCGTCGAAATAAGAACAAACGACTTCACTCGCTCCGGGCGGCTCATTCCATACCTTGCAGCAAGATTGCCGCCAAGTCCATGACCGACCAAATGTGCTTCCGGTATGCTATATATGTGGAATATTTCATCAAGATCATTGCAAAGCAGCTCCCATGTTAACTGAGAAGCGTCATGTGATCGCTCCCCATGCCCGCGCAAATCATACCGTACAACATGATACCGTTCAGTTAGCACAGCAGCCAGCGGCTCCCACACACGAGCATTTAGACCTAGACCGTGTAAGAGTACTACAACTTCAGCATCAGGATCAGAAGTGCACTGATTGAATTGGTAGAACAAATTAAATATGTCCATAGTCCCCCTACATTACCACTACTGTATGATTTTAGGTTAGTCTGTAATGCTAGTGTAATGCAAATTTTAGTACTATGGTAGTGGCTTTGCTAGTGAAATGAGTCATTTTTTTACATTTTACAACAAATTCTTGTAAGGGGAGACAAAAAACATGCAAAACAAGATGTTTAAAAGCGGCTTTTTGCTGCTGATGACAATGCTGCTTGCTTTGGGTAATGCTTTTACCGTTATGGCAGCAAGCTCTGTAGAAATCATCTCGACGACTACACAGCAGGACGGCACCAAAAATGTCGTACTAAATAGTACAATCGATGTTGAGAAAGAAGATTTCGGAGCAATGATGGGTGGAAAATCCATCGAGTTTACGTTGATCGATGCCGAGGATAAAAAAGTCGGTAGCGCTATCACAAAACAAATCCAGGAGAATGAGGTTACGGTTACTGGTTCGACGTATTCCATCCCCTTCTCTGGACTGGAATTTTCCAGTCTGAAGCCTGGCGCATCCTATACACTAAAAGCGGCTTTCCACAGCAATGTAAAGCCTCTTGCATGGGAGCAAACCGTAAACATTTTACCTTCTAGCTACAGCTTCAAGATTGAGCGCACGCCAAAAGGCGAATCCAAATCGACCGTTGCTGTCAATGATACAATTCGTTCGGATGACGACAAAATTATGGTAACGCTGCTTGATGAATATGGTAAGCCGGTTTCAGGCAAATCGGTTAACATCGCCTATAACCGCTATAACAAGTCTAAGCGGATTACGAACTCAAATGGACAGTTCGCACTCGTAAACCAAGGCGACATCCGATTTAACGATCCTGATCCTGTTTTCTTTTTGACTGTGGATGAGAATACCTTCACTTATGCGGTTGAAACCATTTATATTCAAGATATCCTAGATAGTCAGTTCCCGAATTATAARACAGCCGAGGTTCGCTTTCTGGACAAGGACAGCAGACTGTTCTTTTTAGCAAAAACAAAACCTAAATTTACTGAATGGTACGGCGATCAAATGCAATTTTCAACGGATAGCGTTTTTGTTTATCTTTCGAATCAAGCATTTGGTGATTATGAAATGATTATTAAACCGCAAATCAATAACGACGCTTATGTATACAGTCTGAACAAAGAAGACTTCTTATCGAATTCAGTTGAGAAGCACAAAACAATTATTCTTAATGCCAAAGATTACAGCAAACAATCCTTCGATTATAAATGGGAAAATCAATCCGTAGACGTTGAAGCGCTCACTATTATGCGCAACGATGGCTTCAAGCAAGTAAACCATGATAACTATTTTTCCAGTTTAACGGTAGACTCACTATACGTTGCTAAAGGATCATCCTATCAGTTTGTCACTACTCTTAATCTCCCTAATGGTGATAAAGCTGTCGTGAATGATATGTTAAATACGAATCAGTCTTCTCACTCCTTCTCAGAGCAGCTTCATACAGATGCATTCTCTGCAATCAACGCCGCTGCTGATTATAAAAACATCAATGACAAAATTGAGCTATCAATCTCCTATTTAAATAGCAGATACAACTATCAAAAACATACCGTAAACCTTACAAGCAACAATCGCCTGTACGTAGAGAAGAATAAACAAATATACAAGTTGAATGCTTCAATTAACAGCAATAAGGATGAGGCGATAATCGAATCCTATTTTACACCCACGGCTAATAGCTACTCGTTCAAATCCGGTAAAAGCATTACCGCACAAGTAACTGCAGGTGTAGAAAAGAGAAACGCTTTGGAAAAACGGACCGAGGTTATTCTTGGGGAAACTGTCCTACTCCAATCACTCTACAAGGATGAGTACGGTCATGACATCGACATAAATAGTGAAATCAAAGTAAACATTTTGAAAAATAACGATACAGTTATTGGTTATAGCACCCTCTATCAGTATAACTCTGAACAAAGCAAGAAATTGAGTCCCATCTATAAGAGTCAATTTCAACCAACTGAAATAGGAACCTATACAATTCAAATCATGCAAAGAGACAACCTAACGAATAACTGGGTTGAGCGCAGCAGCAATACGTTCACCGTTACACCTAAGCGTGAACTTGACTTGGAAATTCGTGATCAGAACGGCGCTCTAGTGGATATGGTTAATAAGCCTTATCTTGCTATCGCAGACATTGAAAATATATCTATTACAGTACGTGAGCATGTAACTGGTAAGATTGGTGCTCTTGTTGATGGCGTTTCACTCTTCCGATACGATGAAGAACATACGAATAAGTCAGATGCAAACGGACTTATAACATTTTCCAAACTTTATGTTGGTAATGATAATGTGCTTACATTCAGCAAAGCTGGTTATTTAGATAAAACCATTAATTTACGGGTTATTGATCCAAAAACACAAGCCATCATTCGAGTGTCCGGGCTTGATAAACCTGAAAAGAACGTTGATAGCAACACAACTGGTGGAGTACCGATGAAGAATGCTTACGTATATGCTTCCATTCAGATCGGTGACTCTGTTTACAATCAACAGGAATCGCTGTACGGGAATGAAACCGTAAGCTACATGATCGTGCCCTCTCCTTCTGTTGTGAAACTTGATTTTGTCCGAAGCAGTGACATGAATAACTCTAATAACGGCGCTCCATTTGGTTATTATATGATGGGCTCCTTGAACACCGAACCAGGCAAAGACTATAATGTTGTACTTGATGCAGCACTGCCTTTGCAACAGGTATCAACCGTCAATCTAACCAAACACGTAGGCGAAGTAACCATCGCACACAAAGAACTTTCTGGTGCGGATTATGTTCCAAATCTCATCAACCAGGAGAATCAAATCAAATTTTATGCAACAAAGGGTACTTATAACTTAGTTGCTAGAACATTAGAAGGAAACATCATTTATTTGGAAAATGTTGTGCTTGATCAGGATGTAAATACAATAGCTATCCCATCTGACTCAAACTCCTTTGCTCAAATAAAAGTGACTGGGGATTCTTCCATTTACAACATTGCATATATTACAGATAAACAAACCAAGCTGAGAAGCGACACTTTTTATAACACTAACCTTGTAAATTTGACACCAGGCAACGTTGATGTTTTGATAAACGGCTTTGACGGAACAAGGCAATATCAATATGTCGTGCATTTTAAGAAGGATGATCTGAAGGCCGGTACACAAACGGAGATTAAAACTTCTGCTCTTAAGGGGATCGACATTTTCGACCTTGACCAAACAGGCAAGATTTCGCTCTCCTCAAACAATAGTTGGATTACTATCGGGTTTGTTAACGAAAACGGTGCTAAGATCAATTATATTAGTGATCCACAACTGAGCATTTTCAATACAAGCACGCACTATGGCTCTCAGGATATTTATCCAGAGACCTCAAAGGTTACAGTTAAAGACAGCAGTGGCGCAGTCATCCAAGAGAACACAGATCATAATTACATCTCTCAATCGATATATATTCCGAAGGATGGCGAATATACGGTAACCGCATCCRTCACAATGGAAGGTAAGACCTATACATTAAACAAAACGATTACAGTAGACATAGTTGGAGATGAGGTTACAGAACCGGAAACGAAACCAACACCGACTCCAACTCCAGACACTGGACCTGGACCAGGATCTGGACCAGGAGTTATCCCAACACCGTCTCCAACACCTATAAATGTAGATAAAGGTTTACAAGATCTGCTAGAGAACAGCAAGTCCGATAAAGACAAAGCTGACAAAGCAGCTGATCTCATTAACGCTCTTGTTAACTCAGTAAAGGATGTTAAGGATAGCAAAGAAGCTGAAAAATCTGTTCAGAATGTATCAGCAACGCTTGCTTCGGCATCTAAACTGCTTGAATCTATGCAAACAGCTAGTGAGAAAGCTAAAGTAGCCGCAACTATTACAGAGATGGTTAACAATACTAAATATGCTTTTGAACAAGTTGAGAATGGTCCGAAAGCGATCGAACTAGCTAAAGCTATCATCAAGGACACTGCTTCTGTTCTGAAAAACCTAGGTAACATAGATGCAGCACAGATCGATGCACTTAAAGATTCGCTCGTTTCACTTAGTAAAAAAGCAGTAGAAAAAGCTGCAACCGTCACTCTGGATAACAAGGATGTCAAAGTAGATGGCAATGCGCTTACGACATCGCTTGATGCGAAGAAAATCGGACAACAGCTAGAAACAACGAAAAAAGCTTTGGATGAAACGATGAGAGACCTTACAGGTGCAGTCGGAGCAGACAAAGCAACGAGCATCAATCCAGTTGTAACCATTAATATTCCAAAACAAAGCGAGAACGTCACTAAACTCGCTGCTGAACTGCCTTCTGAGATTTACCAAGCTGTGAAGGATAGCGGTCTTGCAGGACTTAAGCTCTCAATGGGCAACGTCGGCTTCACTGTTGAACCAGAAACATTCGGAAACGTACCTAGCGGCCAAACGATCTCACTAGCAGCAGAAGTCGTGCATAATTTAACCGTAACTGCTCCAACTTCAGCCAAGCAAGTAGCAAACATACCTGTTATGGAGTTTAATGCATCGGTAGATGGCAAGAAGGTAGAAGCATTCAACAAACCAATTCCAGTATCATTTGATGTATCCAATATTGATACGACTAAATACTCGGAAGCGGATCTAGCTAACCTTACCGTTTACTTGTTGAATGAAAAAACGTTAACTTGGGAGTCTGTAGGCGGTCTTTATGATCCGATTACAAAAACCGTTAACGTAAATCGTGGACATTTCAGTAAATACACAGTTATGAAGGCTGGCCAAACGTTCACGGATATCGCAACAACACACTGGGCAGCGACAGCTGTAAATAGCCTTCTTAACAAAGGTGTACTTGATCAAACGACTACATTTAGTCCAAGCAAAAAAGTAACACGCGAGCAATTCGCTGCATGGCTCGTTCGCTCTTACGGTCTTGATGGGATCGGCCTAAGCCTCCCATTCAAAGACGTAGCTAAGGATAGCGAGTATTACGATGAAATCGCTGTGGCTTACGAACAAGGCCTAATTCAAGGTAAATCGGCAACTGCTTTTGAACCTAAAGCAGAAATTACACGTCAAGAAATTGCTACACTCTTATCCAGAGCACTTACAACTTTCAACAGCAAGAAACTAACTAGCGCAAGCACTGAACAGCTTAAAGGCTTCAAGGACAGCTCATCTATTGCCAGCTGGGCAAAAGATGGCGTTGCACTTCTTAAGCAGCAGAAGCTAGTAACAGGCTACCAAGACGGTACTTATAAGCCGAATCAAACCACGACCAAAGCGGAAGCGGCAGCACTTATCTACCGCATTTACACGGGTCAATAACACAAACTAAAGAGGCAGTAGAGAAGTCAATTAGACTTCACTACTGCCTCTTTTCTGTTCTTTTAGGCTAATTAAAACTATATCCGTATAGAAGCAATGCTACATCAAACCCTCTGCAATAGCTCTTCCTGCTTCAAGCTCTTTGTTAAAGGCTTCTCTGTAGGAAGCAAGAACGTCTGTGCTATACCCATTCGTCGTCAGTTTTGCTTTTGTATCTGTCATGATAACTTCAAACTTTGCAGAGCAATTGTCTACTTCTTGAAGTCCTTTAGCTTTAAGCTGAGCTTGAAGCGTCTTATCCGTTGCCGCTACATACTGCAATCCAATATCCATAAGAGTTACCTTGCAGCTTTCTTTCAGCGCAGCAAGCTTGTTCTCTGCTTCTGCCGTAATTTGCTCATACGTCGGTTTAACTGGTACGCCACCACCGCCGGCATTACCCGTACCGCCTGTACCACCAGAGCCTCCAGTTCCGCCACCCGTGCCTGGAAGAACGACTCCGCCGCCACCTTGCTCAGCTCGATATGCTGCTGACTCACCGCTAACTGTTTTCGTCACCGGATCGTAGCTAATTTGCGTGCCTACTGATTCTGACAAGAAACGAATGGGCACATAGATCGAGCCTTTATAGGCATAGAGGGATTGACCAGCCGGCAATGCCTTCGTCTTACCATTAAACACAAGAGTTGCATTAACTGGCTGTATCGCAATTGTAACGCTCGTTTGCGGCTTCTGGCTGCCCGTAGCGGCACTCTGCAATTGTTTCTTCAGCGCAGCAAGCTCTTTCTCTGTTGGCTCGGAGATCGTCGCTTTCGCACCATCCCAATTTACTGTTTTTAGCAGCGCGTAAGAAATATAACGAATCGGTRCATATGTACTTCCTTGATGAATAAATGAATATTGTCCATCGGGCAGTTTAAGTGCTTGTCCATCAAATTGCAGCTTAATGGGCTGTGTCTTTGTCTTAATCGTTTCGGTTGCTGCGGATGCAGCGGTTGCAAGTACGGATGACAGCATCATTACAACCAGAAAAATAGATAGAATACGTGACTTTTTCATAGAGCCTCCTCAGAATAGTAAAGCTTACTTGTTTAGCGAGTTTGCAATTACTGCAAGCGCATTGGCTCTAGCACCAGCCTTCGCACTCTCGTATTGCGCGCTCCAATCCGGAAAGCTTTGCTCACCTAGATCGGCTGCTTTATACTCGCTCTTGGCATTGCTTATTAATTGATTGAACCTGGCATCACAATCGGCTTCAGCAGAAAATACCTTATTCAGGTATTTACTTTGAATAGTAGCAAGCGTAGCTTCTTCATCCCCGCTAAGCTCTTTCGCAATCTGTTTAACCAAGCTATTGCTGGTTGCTTGACACGAAGATTTCAGTTTTTCCAGCTTTGCTGTAACCGAAGCATCAATCTCTTTTTTCTTCTGGGACTTATTTTCGGAGTTTGTAGATCCCTTATCCGGCTTTTGTCCCTTGTCTACATTATTAGACGCTTCATCTGGCGGCAAAGTTGCGCTCGGACTAGGTTTTAGGACTTCATCTGGCTGCGTCGTTGGAACTAGATCAGGCGCTTGTGATGGAGTAGCATCAGGTTCTGAAGTCTGATCTGTCTGATTAGTAGATTGTTCATTGGGCTGCTCCGTAATATTCGGCGACTCGTGTCCTGCATTACTATCTGCTGCTTCTTCAAGACGCCCATTCAGTTCATCTACCTGATTTAACTTCGAATAGAGACTCATGCTTCCATAAATGACAATACCGATAACAACGAGAGCACCTGCGATAATCATTAGTGTTTTATTCGTTTTTTTCATTGTTTTGGTTTCATATGAGCCACTAAAGAAGCAATGATTGCATATGAATCTCCTTCTTAGAATTTAAAATAAAAAAGCTGACGCTTCATAGTGACGGGGCGTCAGCTTGCGGATATAGCGTTTTCAGATCTGTTAACGACGCCCTTCGTGCTAGTTCATGAGACAGCAGCTAGTTTATTTTTGTGATAAACAATTCTCAAATAAATCTCCATGCGCTTTTTCTCATCTAAGCAATCTTCCCACAGCAATTCATTGAATCCCATACAGAGCTGATGCCATTCACGTACAACGTTTGCGCGCATGAACATAATAATAACCTCCATGTTTCCACATAAACCACGCGGGAGGCACGATATTCGGTAGCTGGCTGGCAGTCTTTTAAAAGATAAGCCCCTGTAGCTTTGCGTCACCACTTTTCAATGGTTTTGCCTTTATCGTGTGGTTATGAGGTTGTTTTGTTTAATGGTATGGTAACAAAATTGTTGAGGGGTGTATAGAGTATATTTGTTAACAATGCAGAACTGATGTTAGTAACAAGATATAGTCTTAATTACTTATCATTGCTCTTATAATCACCGCTAATAATACGTTCCCACCAAATCTTGTTGGACATATACCATTCTATGGTTTGTACTATCCCTGTCTCAAAGTTAAAGGTTGGCTTCCATCCGAGCCTTTCTAACTTAGAAGAGTCAATAGCATAGCGTCTATCATGTCCTAATCTGTCCTCAACATATTCTATGAGATCTTCAGATTTTCCAAGCGTCTTAATTATTGTCTTTACCACTTCTAGATTCGTACGCTCATTATGACCACCTACATTATACACCTCACCGCTAATACCTTCATGTAGAACCAGATCTATTGCTGTACAATGATCGTATACATGCAACCAGTCACGTACATTCTTGCCGTCTCCATACACTGGAACCTTTTCATCATTAAATACACGCGATATGGTCAAAGGAATAAGCTTCTCCGGAAAATGATACGGTCCATAATTGTTTGAGCACCTTGTAATATTAACAACCATGCCAAACGTCTCGTGATAAGCTCGTACTAGCAAATCAGAGCCAGCTTTACTTGCACTATATGGACTGTTAGGTTGAAGCGGCGTTTCTTCTGTAAAGAAGGTTGTCGGATCGAACTCCAAATCACCATAAACCTCATCCGTGGAGACATGAACAAATTTTGTAACTCCATATGTCCTTGCAGCTTCCAGCAGCACTTGTGTTCCCAAAACATTCGTACGAACGAATACGCCTGGATCTGTAATGGAGCGATCTACATGGCTTTCAGCCGCAAAATGTACGACATAATTAATTATTTCCGATTCGAAAATTGAAGTAATCGCGTCACGATCCGCAATATCTGATTTCAAAAATCGATAATTCTCTTTATTCTCAATAGCTTCATGCTTAGATAATTCACCGGCATAAGTTAATAGATCTAAATTAATGATTTCATATTCCGGATATTTGTTAACCATATATTGAACGAAATTACCGCCAATAAATCCAGCGCCGCCGGTAACGAGTACTTTACTTCTGGTCATTTGTCCACCTCAAATGTTAATTTCTTCAAAAACCAGGAAAGAGTATCCTGCCAGTTTGGAAGGCGATTAAAACCATTATCCTCTTGTTTCTGCTTGGACGTTCTAGAAATAGACCACCAAACAGCAGGAGTAGGGTAACGCTCGGTAGGAATTCCTTCTACGATAACCTCTTTTCCAGCTTCCTGAAATATTTCTCTTTAAAAATCCATCCAACTACAAATTCCTTTATTAGAAGCATGATAAATGCCATATTTCTCTGTCTGGATCATATCTATTAATAATTTAACCAGATCTAAAGTGTATGTAGGGGACCAATTTGATCAGAAACTACATTTAACAGATTTCGGCTTTCGGCTAATCTAAGCATGGTTTTCACAAAGTTATTTCCATTCACACCGAAAATCCACGATATACGAACAATAAAAGATGACTGAATTAAATCTTGTACGGCTAGTTCGCCTTTATATTTCGTTTGACCGTAATATCCAAACGGATTAGGCTTATCCAACTCCATGAAGGGAGCCTTACCTTCACCATCAAATACATAATCCGTACTAATATACATAAACTTTGTGCCAATCTCTTTAGCTACTGCTGCCAGGTACTTTGTTCCTTCAACATTGACCTTCCAGCATGTTTCTTTGTCACTTTCCGCTGTATATGTTGCACAATGTATGATGATCTCCGGTTTTGTTTGAAATATGTAGCCTGAACAGCAGAATTATCTATACAACCCGTCCCTATCATATTTAAACCTCTTCGCTGTCCATCACGGGCCTGTCACTAATATATTCTTTATCTATTCTCCATATCCAAAGTTTTGTTCTGCATCTTTGAAAAGTGGAGCTTTGGCGTCTTTATCAGATAGAATAGGTGAAATATTTATAGGCCATTTAATGCCGATAGAAGGATCATTCCATACTATTCCCCGATCGCATTCAGGGGCATATAATTCATCTACCTTATACTGTACTTCCACGTCTTCTGTTAAAGTCATAAAGCCATGTGCAAATCCTTTTGGAACAAGCAGTTGTGCTTTATTATCGGCACTTAACTCGACACCATACCATTGTCCATAAGTAGGACTTCCTTGACGAATATCAACTGCGACATCGAATATAGCCCCTTTCGTACAACGGATTAGCTTTGTTTGAGCTTTTGGATTGAGTTGATAGTGCAATCCTCGTAATGTCCCTTTAGCTGCCGAGAAGGATTCGTTATCTTGAACAAATTCTAATTCTAAACCAATTTCTTTGAACTTTGCTGTGCTATATGTTTCCATAAACCAGCCACGATGGTCACCAAATACACTCGGTTCAAGTAGCAATACGCCTTCTAGTTCTGTTTTTGTATATTTCATGTTTACCACACTCTCGATTTAATACTGAATCTCACCATTTGCTACTTTCATTAAATATTGTCCGTATCCTGTCTTACTCAATTTTTCTCCACAATCCCAAAGTTGTTCTTTAGTAATCCAAGAGTTAATATAAGCTATCTCTTCTGGAGCAGCAATTTTGATACCTTGATGATCCTCTACTGTTCGAACAAAATTAGTCGCATCTACCAGGCTCTGATGTGTACCCGTATCTAACCAAGTATAACCTCGTCCTAATAATGCAACTTCCAGCTCGTTAAGTTTCAAATATGCTTCATTGATTGACGTAATTTCTAACTCACCACGAGAAGAAGGCTTTATCGCTTTTGCAATATCCACAACTCGATTATCATAGAAATATAAACCTGTAATGGCATAGTTAGATTTAGGATTCTGCGGCTTCTCTTCCACGCTTAACACTTTACCAGCCTTATCAAATTCTACAACACCGAATCTTTCTGGATCTTGTACGTGATAACCGAATACAGTTGCACCTTGTTCTTTACTTGCTGCACTCTTTAAAATCTTACGAAGTCCACTACCATAGTAAATATTATCTCCTAAAATCATAGATACCGAATCATTTCCAATAAACTGCTCACCTAAAATAAAAGCCTGAGCTAAGCCATCAGGACTTGGTTGTACTTTATACTGTAATGATATACCAAATTGTGATCCATCTCCTAATAAAGCCTCAAATCTTGGTGTGTCTTCAGGAGTAGAGATAATTAATATTTCTTTGATTCCAGCTAACATTAGAGTAGATAATGGATAGTAAATCATTGGTTTATCGTAAACAGGTAATAATTGTTTGCTTGTAACCATGGTTAATGGATATAAGCGTGTACCACTTCCACCAGCAAGTATAATACCTTTCAAGATCTACACCCCTTTTTTTTACGATTGATACGATTGATGGAGATAATCCTTGCAAGTCTATAAAAGTAAGACTAATTAATTTTCATAATTTAGACTTTAAATATGTTGAGCAAAAGCTTTGTAAAGATAACACTCTAGATAAGACTAACATTCACACGATTTTTTTAAGCTTTTTTTAAAAAATTTTATTATTAGATCGATTTCCAACTAAAGTTACATCGTATTCCCAATAAATTATCTAGGCTGACTGGTAAACCATAGTGCAATAGTATGTTTCCTAGAGAGAAGTACTTTGAACAGTCGATGTTCTTCCGTAACTTGTGTTTCTTGCTTACTTAGCGTTAGTAAACAAAATGCGATCAGTGCAATTCAGGAATAATTTATCACTAAGTTTTACAAGATTAAATCACCATTTACTGATGTATCCATTTTATAAAAAATTCAGAATACCAGTTATAGCGGTACATTACACAAACAATTTAATCAGTAACTAGATCAAAGTTGTTGATGAAATTGGTATAATACATTTGACATAACGAGTCCTCCAGTTAGATATTCATATATGACATTTTTAATAAATATAATTTTAGTTTATTATGCATAAAGAACTTATAGTTTTATTAAAGAACGTATAAATTTGGTGGCATTAATAATATCTTTTTTCTTAATAATGAAATATACCAGGTATGCTATCGCATATAATATTACTGCAATCCATGTATTTATATACCATGCAATTAATATAAAATATACTGTCATTAACAAATCTAAAAAAGTATCTTTGTATATTGATATTCCAAGTATTTTTGATAAATAAAACTCAGCTAATATTGATCTAATAGCCAAAAGCAAAACTATCGAAACTATCGCTAGATTCAAGTTTTCATTTAAAATAGTAGTAAAAATAGTAATACCAACACTTAGAATAAGTGAAATCATGTTGATTTTGAGCATTAATTTTTCTTTTCTTAATGTTTTTAAATAGGTATTAGTTAATAAAGCTGTCTTCCCTTCATAAACAGACAACGGAAATAACAGCGCCATGTATTTAAGACTATCAGAATACTTTGGTAACCAAGCAGACAATGTAGCATTTAGGGGGAAATATAATAGAAGAGCAGCTAGTAATATTACCATTAAGAAATCTCTCATAGAAACATATATATTAGGTAATCTTTCCTCACTAGTTCTTCTCAACACAGGAAACATAATTATTCCTACAGCATTTATAAATAACATAACAAAATTAGATATATTTAAAGTTAAAGAAACTTTTCCAAAAGTTGAAATATCCCATGATCGCTCTATGCCAAATCTAACCACACCAATAATTAACATACTAGCTATATTTGCAAACATTAGCTTTATACCAACGCTTATATTTTCAAATGTCTCCCTGACATTAAATAAAACGTTACTTATTTTCTGATAAACAATATCTCTACAATAAAACATTGCACACAAAAGAGAGATAAATTTACCAATTAAATCTGCTGATATCAATAATTCGTAGTCTCGAATACCAGCCAATATAAAAGCAACAATCAAGAAACAATATAATACCCTATCTATCATTATTATCTGTGAATATTCTTTGATTCTATTTGTGGCTTGTAGAATAAAAACAAGCATAGCTCTGGTACCCATCACAATCATACAAAGCGACACCATTACTAACACGAATTGTCTGTCTATATTATCGCTTAAGTTTAAAGTTGGAATTATTATTAAACCAGCAATTATTATTTGTGAACATACCAACATCCAGAACTGAGAGAAAAAAAGTCTCTTGTCTATTTCATTATATTCAGCACCTCCATATCTTAAATATATCCCATCAGTCCATCCAAATTGTAAAAATCCCACATATGATGCGTAAAACACATATAATTGCCAATAACCGTAGTCCTCAACTCCTATTAGCTTAGGAACTATTAATACAACCAACACTGATATTAGTAAAGAAATAAAATTAGCGGTTATAGTGTAGGAAAAATTGTTAATAAATGACCTTGCTTTTATATTCATATTCGATTACTCCAAACGTTGCAATAACTTTTTAAAAAAGTCATTATTCAGCATTTCATTATCAAGATCTTGATATAGGAGATCGATATTGTTTACAATTAAGTCTTCATTTAAACTATTATAATCCAGCTTCAATAACCGCTGAATAATATCTTCTGAGAATCTATATTTTATAACCTTACCACCTGCAAAGATTGCATATGGAGGTACATCTTTTGCAACTACTGATCCCGCAGCTATAACTGCTCCTTGGCCAATTGTTATACCTGAAAGTATTAAACATCTTTCACCGATCCAAACATCATCTTGTAACACTATTGGACCTTTAGTTAATGTATTTTCTTTAAGGCCACATATGTGTTTTTTAAATGGATACGTTGATAGTCCTTTATATGAATGCTCTCCACCCAACAAAAACTTAACTTCACCAGCTATTGAACAATATGAACCAATAATAAGTTTTTCATCATCATTACCATAAGTTTTTACATATAAAGAACCATATGTTTTCTTTCCAACTATGACTTTATCAACTTTAAAAATATTGCTTGCAAATGTATAGTTATGTTGGTTTTTTTTCCTCCAATTCTTTTTAAAAAAGAATAGATTAAACATATTTTTTATCTTCGGGTATAACATTTTCATCTGATATCTCCCTCATGCAAATGCGTATTTTCCACATAAATAAATATATATGAGAATAAAATCATAAAAACCTAAGTAGGAAAGTACACTTGATAATCTACAATATTAAGTCAATTTCACACAAAATAGCGAGAGAACTGTTTATTTCTTCAATAAATGATAGAGATACTTCTCATATTTCCCAATTTCAAAAAAAATTTTATATATATTGATTTTTAATTCTGACACGTTTAAATAATCCCTCAAATAAATAATATAACTATCTCTTCTAATATTTTGTTTCTTCCTCCAACTCTTTATACTTTTATTGATTGATACACTATGTTCGTGAATAAGACTTTCAGATGTTAAAATGTGAGACTCATACGATTTTTTCTTCAACTTAAAGGCCAGTATGTTCTCTTCACAAAATAAAAACGTATTTTCATCAAAATACCCAACCTCTTTTAAAACACGATCTTTAATTACAAAAAAACATCCTGATAATACATCAACCTTTAAATAGTTTTTATTAAGAGCTTCCTTTGAATAGAGAATACTTCTTCCTTTTATCTTTTCTAGAGCTTTATTTAATCCTAAAAAAGTGCCCGCAATAATATTTTCATACATTGGTAATCGCCACGCAAAATTATCAACTATTCTCTTTTCTGAATCGCATACAATAGCTGATGCTGCAGCAACCTTACTATTTATATCCAAGTAATTACAAATATTTTTTATCGAAGAGTCATCCACTAATATATCAGGATTAGATATTATAATATTAGTCGGATTGTATTTTTTTTCTGCATATTTTATTCCATAATTATTCCCGTTTGCATAACCACGATTTTCTTTTGTCTCTATAACATCAATTTTCCTACTACTAAAATTACTCAATTTTTCATAAGAGTTATCAGTTGAACAATTGTCAACCACAATTATTTTGTCTATAGAAGTATAATTTCTCATGTACATTAAACATCTTATAGTTGTTTCATTGTCGTTATAATTTAATATTATCGCTACATTCATTACTTATTTTCTCCTCAGTTAGCCTTAAATATCTCACTTTTTTATCAAGCCAACGGCCTAAAACACTACCAAATATCAATATTATCCAAAATGTAGATGATCTTAATGTCCAATCAAAAAAGGACATCACTATTACTGTAAACATTGTTGAAGCCCATATCTCAGATGTATACAACTTTAAATATATTGTGTTTAAGAAACTCCTTGAGAAGGCAACTCCAAGCAATAAGGCTATTAATAATGCCCCAGCAATAGTAAAATCCTGAATTAACTCTCGAATATAAGTTCCTACATTGACCCTCATAGGTACAAAATAAAATTCCTGATATGGTGTAGTTAAAATGTTGTAACCTAATTTATTCAGAAAATTATAAATTGTCAAAAAAGAATGTCCACCAAAATTTAATGTTGGATTTGCAAGAAAAGCATTTAAAACCCCTACAGGGGCTGTGAAATATACTAATAATTTATAAAAAGTTACGTTGCCATTACTTAATTCTATCAGTAGATTACTTGCATAGTCGGAACTTATTACCTGCCCTTCAGCTCTATTTTGACTAATAGCTATGAATAAGCCCAAAAAGCAAGCACATATAAGTACAACTTTTAATTTCGAAAATCGCTTCTTGTTATGTTGTGTTTTTACCTTTCCCTTATTCTTGAAAATTATCGGTGCAGATAGTAACAGTAATCCAAAAATAAGATTGCTGCGACCACCTGATGTTAGTTGGTTACAAAACAATAAAATTACAGGAAATAACAGAAATAGTTTTACTCCGAATTTTTTAATGTAAACACCTATTAATATCATTACTATATATATAAAAGCACCCAAATAAGGAATAGTTTCAAATTCTTGTAATTGATTTACTCTATCTATATATATTTGTATTGTTGCCTTGAGTAAATTAATACCGTATATTTTAACAAACATCATTACATTTGTTACTATAGCTATTGATGACACCAAAGATAAAATAATAATTATTTTTCTTAATATACTCTCTTCTCTATAATAACTAACTTCTTTACTAATTTCTTGGTTATTTCCAAAATTCATACTTTTTCTTGCCAAATAACACCCTATTACAAAAAAAAGCTGCATAAGAATCACAACAACCCAAGTTTTTATTGATAATTCATATAATTTTATCAATCCACTTTCATACAGTACCATTACACTTACCCATATTATACTATATATACTAATTGGATTGATTTTATTTATATATAACTTTCTTCCTAATATGTATAATTGTACATTCATTATAATAAATAGCAATAACATCCAAGATGCCTCTTTTCGATTCTAATACCAATAAGCGCCATCCAGTAATCATATACTAGTCTTATTAGATATTTAATATAATTCTAAACTTCACTCTTACCTGAGTATTCATATATATTTTTATATTTTTCAACAATTAAGTCCCAATCATATTTTACACATGATTTAATACAGTTTTCAGATAACTCATTATAATTTTTCATTATATCCAGTATTCTATCTGCAATCTCCATTGCATTAAACCAGTCTACACGATAACCAATAAATCCATCTTCGAATTGTCCGTCAAATCCCTCTCCTTTAGTATAAATAACGGGCAAGCCCTGACTCATAGCCTCTGCATAAACTAACCCAAAAGTTTCTGTTTTTGACGGCATAACAAAAATATCATTTGATTTATATAGATCAATTAATTTTTCCTTTGGCTGCTGTGGTAGATATCTTACAAAATTATATCTACTAAAATAGTTAAATTCATTTGAATCCTCTATTCTCCCTACAACTGTGAATGATATATCTAAACCTTTATTAATTAGCAGTTCACAAGCTTTTATTGTTGTTCGAATATTTTTATTTTTATCAATTCTTCCAGCAAATATGAGATTAAGAGCTGTTGTACTATTCTGCTCTCTAGGAGCACTTTGTTTTTTTAACCAGAAAGAGTCTATTCCATTCGGAATTATTATACTTTTTTCCAATAAATTTTTCTTATAAACAATAGGCACATAGTTATCAAAAACTATATCTTGGTAAGCCTTTGAAATAAAAATTATCTTAGCTGCATTATTTAAGATTTCAAGTCCTTTTTTTCTCAATAGAATTCGCTTTTTAAAGAAAGAGTTAACATCAGTATTTCTGACAGCAACTATATATGGTACTCCATATTTTTTATAAAGATTATAAGCTATATAACCATCCGTAAATAACGTATGTGAATGTATTAAGTCATATGAACTTGTATCGAAAATTTTGTTTATATTATTAAATATCTTCTTTTGCTTATAATTATAAAAATAACGATCAGACTTATTAAAACAAACTGGATGATAAACATAATCCTTTGGAGGAATCACAAATTTTATTCCTCCATGGTTTGGCATATATACATTGTTAGTAATACTGCTTTCACTTAAACTCTCTATTAATTTCTCATGAAGGGTTGTGTATAAATAATTTGAATTGATGTGTAGCACTTTCATCAATTAAATCCTCATTCCTCAGATTAGAATCTTTTTTTGTCAGCACATTAATTGATAAGTGCTTCGATAAATCAAACCAATTTTTCTAATGATTTAATTATTTCTTTTGCTTTTACAATATCTTTGTTATACCAATTACTCTCTTTAATTAACTTAATAGTTTCATTATTGAATCGGTACTTTATCACTTTAGCAGGAATACCAACAGCGATTGCATAATCAGGGATATCCTGGGTAACAACAGCGTTTGCACCTATAACAGCCCCATCACCAATTTTAACTCCTTGCATAATAACAACATTAGCACCACACCAAACATCATTTCCAACTCTAGATGGAATTGTATTTAATGAATGTCCTATTAACTCAGAACTTATTTTCTGAAAGGTTGTAATATAGGACAAACTATGTCTCCCCTGCCCTATCTTCACCCCAGGACCTATAGAACAATAATTTCCTACCACACCGTTATTAATCATAGAATAAGGACCTATATAGTTATAATTCCCAAGTACCGCTAGCTCCTCCAAAAAAACTCCATTTGCGAATTTATTCCGTACTCCGATCTTACCATATACGCCCTTTTTCCCTGTTGCTATTCTAAACATCCTAAATATTATTTTCTTTAGTAGGTTCATATAATCCACCTTCAAAATAGATAAATATTACAGACTCCAATAACTATAACCAAGATTTTCTAGTTCATTTTTACAAAGAATACTCTTTACATCCGCAATTACCTTTTCTTCATTCGGGAATTCCCCAAACATTCTATCAATTTTTTCAATACTTATATTTTTAAATTCATCATGAGCAACAGCGAATACTAGACAATCAGCATTGTGAATCATATCAATAGGAACTAAATCAATTCCATACTCAAGTTTGGCATCTATAGCATCTGCATATGGATCAACCACTATGGGCTCGACTCCATATTCTGCGAGATGTTTAATAATATCTTCAACTTTAGAATTTCGAATATCAGGACAATTCTCTTTGAATGTAAGACCCAAGATCACAACCTTAGCTTGTTTTACAGTTTTATTAGCAAGAATCATTTTTTTAATTATTGAATTAGCAACAAATCCACCCATACCATCATTAATCTTTCTGCCTGATAAAATAATTTGACTATGATATCCTAGTTTTTCTGCCTCGTAAACAAAGTAGTAGGGATCAACACCAATACAGTGACCACCAACTAGTCCTGGGGAGAACTTAAGAGCATTCCATTTTGTATTCATTGCCTCTAATACATCTTTGGTGTCTATACCCATACGGTCAAATACCATTGCAAGTTCATTCATAAATGCAATATTTATATCTCGTTGGCTATTCTCTACAACTTTAGCAGCTTCAGCTACTTTAATAGAGCTGGCGTTATGTACACCTGCTTCAATTACTAACTTATAAACTTTCGAAATTTCTTCCAAGCTTTCAGTATCCATTCCTGACACGATTTTAATAATTTTTTCAAGAGTATGCACTTTATCACCAGGATTAATGCGCTCTGGAGAATACCCAACCTTAAAATCATCACCACATTTTAGTCCGGATTCCTTTTCAAGAATTGGAATACAAATATCTTCTGTAACTCCAGGATAAACAGTCGATTCATAAACTACTATTGATCCTTTAGTTAGATTACGCCCCACAATAGTACTAGCTCCCTCTACTGGTGCAAGATCTGGCGTTTTATCTGAGTTTATTGGCGTAGGAACAGCGACAATATGGAACTTTGCTTTTCTAAGCATTGTTTCATCTTCTGTGAAACATACTGTCGTTCTTTTTATCGTCTCATTCCCTACCTCATTTGTTGGATCAATTCCAGCTTTATATAAATCTATTTTCTTTTTATTTAAGTCAAAACCAATAACTTCAACCTTCTTAGCAAAAGCAACAGCTAAAGGCATACCAACATAACCTAGGCCAATAACTGATAACTTTTCTTGTTTGTTTCTTATTTTATCGTATAAGTTCATCGTATCTTTCCCCTTTTCAAGGTTCTTTATTTTGTGCTTTTAAGTATACCTAAAAATGATCCCAATCCATATGAAAGGTGGAATACTGGAAATAATAAAAGTAATATCGGTATGTACTTATATTTTTTAGCTGCTCTAACAGAGAATATTATATTTAAAATTAAATATAATCCTATTTCACTGATTAATAACCAGCTAAACATCGGTGATGATAAATATAACACTAGCATTAAAATTAATGATAATAGAAAAATAAAAGGTATAAAGTGTCTTATCCCCATAGCACCAGGGCATAATTTCATAGTGATAATATTCCATTTTCCATTCTTAATAGCCATATCTACAATACCCTTAATGCTATCTCGACAATAATAAGACAGTCTGATATCCTCTGCCATGAATATCTTTCCACCATTCTTCCGAATACGATAATTCATTTCGTTGTCCTGATTTCTAGTCAATCTTTCGTCATATAATCCATAATTTTCAAAAATCTCCCTACGAAAAGCACCAAATGGAACAGTATCTACATAGCCACTTTTTCCGTTTGTCCTGAACTGTGAATTACCTACACCAAATTTTGAGGATAACATAAGAGCGATAGCATTTCCTACAAATCCTTTGCTTTTAGTCTCAGCTACTCCCCCAACATTATCAGCATCAGTTGTATCAAGATAATATACGCATTTCGATACGTAGTCGTCTTGATATTCACTATGAGCATCTAAACGAATAATATATTTTCCAGAAGCGACTTTGATGCCAATATTCATTGCATAGGGAACGGTTTTCTGGGTATTATTATATAATTTTATTAAATCCGGAAACTTATCTGCATATTTTTTTATGATTTTTTCAGTTCTATCGCTTGAACAGCCATCAATAAATATCCATTCCATTTTTTCTTTGGGATAATTCTGCTTTAACAATGACTCAATACAGTATTCCATATATTTCTCTTCATTATATACTGGGATTATTATAGACACTGTTATATTTATTTTTGAAGTTTTATTTTCTATATTACGCATTACTTTTTACCTCATATACATTTTTTTCTTTTTCTTCTTTAAAGTTAGAACTAATTTCAACGAAATTTTTATCTTTTTTAATAACGGTAATCACAGTTTTAATCATAGTCTTGATTTCCCCCATGAAACTAAACTCTTCCAAATCCCTCAAGTTATACTTCATTTTCTCCGGTAAAACATTAATAACATATGTCTCATCAGCATTTTCTGTATTTGATAAAAGCCGATCTTCATCTTTATACTGAATACTTGCTTCAGATGTAAGTCCAGCTGGAAGAAGTAATGTTGCCATCATCTCATCTGTATATTTCTCAACGTATTTAACCACTTCAGGCCTTGTCCCAACAAAGCTCATATCACCTAAAATAATATTAAATAGTTGAGGTATTTCATCAAGTCTTAGTTTTCTTAAAATTTTACCAACCTTAGTAATCCTACTATCATTCTGTGTCGTAACTAGAGAACCAATTTTATCAGCATTATTTATCATCGTACGAAACTTAAAAATCCTAAAACGTTTCTCATATTGTGTCACTCTTACTTGTCGAAACATAATTGTCCCTTTAGAATCCATCTTAATCGCAATACTTATAATAACAAATACAGGAAAGAGAATAATAAAAATAAGGATTGCGAATATAATATCAAATATTCGTTTTGCGAATAGACTGAATTTCCTCTTAGATAGATAATTATGATATTTTTTTACACTTTGATTTTTTAATTTATCAGGTAAATCATCCCATTTTCTAAGTATCAATTTATTGCTCCTCATTTCCATATTAACTAGATTAATTTTAAATTAATAAAGAACCTCTTTCATTACCCACTTCATACTCTTGCACACATACTCCAGATCCTCATCACTTAACAAAGTATGAAGTGGGAGTGTAATTTGATTTTCATACTGACTGTAGGCATTTGGGTAATCTTTAATATCAAATCCAAGGTTCTTATATGCCGTAAACATAGGTAATGGCTTGTAGTGGACGTTACATGCAACACCGTTCTCTGCCATTTTTATAATTATTTCATTTCTCTCCGCTTCGCCAATTCCAGGTATTCTCGCTAAATAAAGATGCCCCGATGATGCAAAGTTATCGCTATATTGCTCCAAGCTTATAACTCCTAATGGCAGTAACATATTATCATATATCTCAATAATCTCTTTGCGTCTTTTCATCATACTCTCAAATCTATTTAACTGTATTAAACCAATCCCAGCCATAATGTCAGTCATATTACACTTATAAGCTGGATAAACGATATCATATTCCCATGCACCTTTTTGTGATTTCGCTAGTGCATCTTTTGACTGACCATGAAGGCTATATAACATGAATTGTTTATAAAGCCACTCATCATCTAATCCGAGAACATTACGCCAAACAACTGCTCCGCCTTCAGCTGTTGTCAAATTCTTCACAGCATGGAAAGAGTAGCAAGTAAAATCTGCAACTTGTCCACATTTCATTCCGTTCCTCACTGCTCCAAATGCATGAGCAGCATCAGTCATTACAATTACTCTATTGAATAGCTTTTGAATTTCATTATTAGCCTTAAACATTCCTCTCTTAGTCTCTACTGCTTCGTATATCTTATCGTAGTCACACATCTTACCTGCAATATCGACAGGAATAATCACTTTCGTCTTCTCTGTGATCGCATCAGCGAGTTTTAAATAATCCATCTCAAAAGAATTTAAGGCGGTATCGACTAATACGATTTTAGCGCCAACATGATCTATAATTGAAGCAGATGCGGTATACGTGTATGCTGAAGTAATTACTTCATCACCAGGACCGATTCCTAAAATTCGAAGAGTAAGTTCCATAGCTGCAGTAGCAGAATTCAAGCATACCGCTTTATTCACACCAATATATTCAGCAATTTTTTTTTCAAATGATTTTGTTCTAGGCCCAGTTGTAATCCAGCCAGACCTCATTGTATTTATAACTTCTTCAATCTCCGCATCTGTTATATCCGGCGGAGAAAAAGGTATATTTTTCACTTTAGTATCAATCATTGTAGTTTACCTCGCTTTATTCAAGTTTAGGTGTTTAGTCTTTAGAACGCTTCCTTAGTCGTTTAGTACTTAATTGGATTGCAATTATTTTTCCAATAAACTACTAATCTACTAAATATATATTTTTCAACCTAATCAAATACCTATACACCATTGCTTTCTCGATTCAACCAGCACAATATATCTCAAGCGTCTCATTCTATTTGAGTGCTAAACCAATCTTTTTTAATTCCCACTCTAAAATCTCTAAACCTCTAACTTAAACTTTCGTTCCCTAGAAGAGTTCAACATGGATTACATATCCAAAACATTTCAATTTTATATATATATGAATACGTTTTGGATATGTAATAGTATATTTACAGTTAAATCTATTCTATCTTCAATTATTCTTCCATTTTTTATAGACCGTATCTTAAATCTATTACAAACTCAATTGTTGCCAATCTCTCTCTAACATAATACCTAGCACCTCTTATATAAGCATAAACTTCCCGATCAATTCAGCGATCTCATCTGTTAGCAGAATCTCACTGTCTGCTCCCCGTGTTTACTTCTCTAGAATTCCAAAAATCTTTGTCCAAGTATATAACATCCCATTATCACAAAATCGCTTCTTTTTCTTGTTCATTAATCAATGATTCTCAACATCACTTTAGGCATAGCCTTAGTCTCAAGCAAGATTCTCGTTCCAAGCCCAACTTCTGGTATGAGGGCTTTACGAACCTTTAATATGTCCTCTCCAAAAATGTCACGAATTATCATTTATTTATTTTTCTTTGACAACCTCTTCATAAGATTTACCCTGACTCATTCCATACTTTTTAGCAATCTGAATCAACTCGTCGTATTGCTCGGGGGTCAGCTTGTCTAGAATGATACTACGAGCTTTTTTCTTCTCTTCTTGGTTTATCCCCCCGCTAGCTAGAGCTTGCAGTTCTTTAATATCCGCCATACTAAGCTCTTTTAGAAACACAGAAGTCAGCTTTGCCTTTTCCGATACTGTTATTTTTTCTTGAAGATCCTTAGCCTTTTCAATGGATACTTCAGCAGAGTAGCTTTCTGTTGATTTAGCCGGGTCAATCTTTTCATCTGATTTATCATTGTCTGCATTATTCCCATCTTTCTCGGGATTAACTGTAGCTTTATCCGTGTTCATTGTAGTATCCGTTGCACCTTCTTCATTCAACTTATTGGCTTGTTCATTTGGCTTTGCGTTCGAATCGAGGCCAATTGGTTCTTCATTTAACAAGTCACCCTCAAGGTCAGCAGCCAACGTAGAAATAAGCTTATCCACAGCATAATTAGCTGCAAATAAGCCCCCTACTCCCAGTATGACAATGATTGATGCGACCCAAATTAATATCTTCTTCCACTTTTTCTTACGCATGTGTAATCTCCTCCGTTATGGTAATCTGTCTGCTAAGATACATGTGAATAAAAAGGAACAAGATGCTCGATAACATCTTTAATTGTCGTTTGATTATCTCCAATAGCTTTCTCAATTCGTTTGAATTGAAGCTCGAGTTCGACTCTATTGATTTGTGTTGGCTTGCCTATGTAAATCCGCTCATGTTGTGTAGATGACACTGCTTCTTCATCCGTTAGCAGCTCTTCGAACAGCTTCTCTCCTTCACGCATACCGCTAAAGTTTATTTCGATATCAATATTCGGTTCGTAACCTGATAACCGAATGAGATCCTGCGCTAGATCAAGAATACGAACCGGTTCTCCCATATCTAGAACAAATATTTCTCCACCTTTGGCAAATGACCCCGCTTGAATAACAAGCTGAACCGCTTCAGGTATCGTCATGAAATATCTGACCATGTCGGGATGTGTAACAGTAACCGGACCGCCTGCAGCAATTTGCTGCTTGAACCTTGGAATAACGCTTCCACGGCTTCCAAGTACATTACCAAAACGCACTGCCACGAACTGGGTCTCGCTTATTGTATTAATACTTTGTATGTACATCTCTGCAATTCTCTTGGTCGCTCCCATAATGCTGGAAGGATTAACGGCTTTGTCGGAGGAAATCATGACGAACCGTTCTGCTTTATATTTATCTGCGCAATCAGCTACGTTCCTCGTACCGAATACATTGTTCTTAACTGCCTCCGATGGATTTCGTTCCATAAGCGGCACATGCTTATGGGCTGCAGCATGGAACACAACTTGCGGCCTAAACCTACGAAATACATCATCTAAACGACTTCGATCTTGAATGTCCGCAATAACGGTTTCCAAATGTACATTAGGGAACTTCGTCTTAAGCTCCATCTCAATCGTATAGATACTGTTCTCACCGTGTCCAAGCAGGAGCAAGGACTTAGGTTTAAATGAAGAAATCTGCCTGCATAGCTCTGAACCAATCGATCCTCCAGCACCTGTTACTAGAACAACTTTATCGGATACATAATTGGCTATACCCTCTAAATCTGTCATAACAGGTTCTCTACCTAGCAAATCCTCTACTTCAACATTGCGTAAAGCCTTAACCGCGAGGCGCCCTTTGATAAAATCATTAATAGAAGGGATAATCTTGACCTTTGCTCCGGTCAGCTTGCAAATATTAATAATTTCCGTTATATGCACTCGCTTTGCAGACGGCATCGCGATAATAATGTCATGGATGTGATGTTTATGTACTATCTCTTCAATGTTCACCCTAGTTCCCAGAACTGATAAACCGACTACCTGCATATTGCGTTTATGTGGGTCATCATCAATAAACCCTACTATACGATTGCCTAAAAAGCTGTTGCTTGTCATGATTTCTTTTGCAATTAACGCCCCACAATCTCCAGCGCCAACAACAAGTACATTGTTTGTAAAAGCGGTCTTTTTGGTTCGATTTACTCGGATTAAGCGCCAGAGAAACCGTGAGCCTCCCATTAATAGCAGCATGAGTTCAAGTGTTCGAGAGCTAATGGAGATAGGGACTCGTTCCCCATTTAAAGCATAGGTTGCTCCATACGATAAAACAAGTCCAATCACTATGGCTTTGGCTAGCTCAATAATTTCACCAATACTGGCATATTGCCACATTCGTCTGTACATTCGAAAAAAGGCTAAGCTGCTGCCGCATATAATGGTGGTTAAACATGCGAATTCAAGCATTTGTCTCACGTAGATGGGAGGGATGTTTCCGTTAAAACGAAAGAGATAGGATACCCCAATCGCTATCCATATAATACAAATATCTACCACCAGTATGACCAGCATTCTATTTCTATTACTCAACTAACTCATCCCTCCGCCAAAAGACATCTACTTGTATTTTTTCATTTCTCTTGAACACCATAATAATAGTAGTAAGCCTCTTCATTTGCCTTACGCTTCACATTATTCAGCACTACTCCCAAAATTCGCGCATTTACACTCTCAAGGTTTTTTACAGCTTTGCTAGCAATATCCCGCTTTACTTTTCCTTGATCAACGACAAGAATTACGCCATCACTTTTCGTAGATACAATTTGTGCATCCGTTACTGCAAGCAGCGGCGGCGTATCAATGAGCACAATGTCATACATTTGTCTAAGCTGCTCAATTGTTGCCGTCATCCGCTTTGAACCCATCATCTCTGCCGGGTTTGGCGGTATGGCACCTGATGTAATCACATCTAGATTAGGAATGTCTGTAACTTGTATTCCTTCCTCGAGCGAGCACTGCTGTGAAATAATGGACGACAACCCATAACGATTAGAGATAGAAAATGTATGATGGGCAGTAGGCTTACGAAGATCGGCATCAATAAGAACAACTTTCTTCTCTGATTGCGCGAAAGTGACAGCCAGATTCGTTATCGTTGTCGACTTCCCCTCACCAGGGCCTGCTGAAGAGACCATTAGCACCTGCAATTTCTCATCTATTGATGAGAACTCTATGTTCGTCCTCAGAGCGCGATAGGATTCTGATATGGGAGAACGAGGATTCGTTAGCGTAATGATCTGACGCTTATTTTTCAATCGAGACACCCTCTAATTCACCTGCCTTGTAAGTTTGAGTTGTTTTGCTGGTTTGGCTAGAGTTAGCATCCTCCGTATTCATTCTTGAAATCATAGCAAGCGTGGGCTGACCCAAAAACTGCAGCACATCTGCTTCGGTTTTAATCGTGTCATCCATATACTCAAGTAAGAATGTAATACCTACAGCAATCATTAAAGATACAATAAACGCGATCGCGACATTAAGAGGAACGTTCGGTGAAACCGGACTTGGCTGCGCATCGACCACAGCTTCATTCAGAATCGATACATTCTCTACTTTAAAAATATGCTGGATTTCTTCGCGGAAAACATTCGAGACTGCATTCACAACCTGTGCTGCTTGCTTATAATCCACATCTTGCACAACTAATGTCATGACCTGTGTATTATTTACAGAGCTAACCTGAATTTTACGTGAGAGCTCAGTCGCAGTTAATCCAAGCTGTGGATATTGCTCAGCCACTTTATCCAATATAGCCGGTGTTTTAATAATCTCTTTGTACGTATCGATCATTTTGATATTGGAGTTGATTTGATTAAGATCAAGCTGGCCGGTTGCCATTTGTGTCGTCGTTTGATTTACGATTATTTTAGTAGATGCCTCATAGACCGGATCTTTAAAAAACATGCTAATAACGGCTGCTGCTGCTGTACAGAGGAAAACAAATACTAATATTAGCGCCAATCTCTTCTTTATGATTGCCATATACTGTCGTAAATCTAGTTCGTTAGACATGCATATTCCTCCATGGGATATAGTTATTTAGAATGAGAATATAATCCTCAAGAACTATACCTTACTACATAATAATCTATAATCTTACAATATCCTATATATTCCCGAAAAAAATCTTCCTCTCATCCACATGAGAGGAAGATTTTGTATATATTTTTACTTAATTGTCGAAGTTTAGTGCACGGTAAATAATTACTGCTGCCTCTGCACGAGTCGCATTGTTATTTGGCAAGAACTTGCCTGCATTTCCAACTACGATTTTGTGAGTTGCCGCAAATGCAACGCCATCTTTTAATGACGCATTAATTTTTCCAGCGTCCGCAAAGTCTTTTAGTGCAGCATTTACATCAGCTACGTTAGAAGCGCCTTGCGATACTTTCAATGCGCGAGCGATCATCGTTGCCATCTCAGCACGAGTAATCGTTGCATTTGGATCAAATTTAGTATCTGAACGGCCGTTAATGATTTTGAGTTGTGCCGCAGCAGCTACGTATGGTGCATACCAAGCAGCTGAATCGACATCAGCAAAACCTTCTGTAGCTGAGCCATTCTCAAGATCAAGAGCACGGATAAGCATTTTCGCGAATTCAGCGCGAGTTACTTTGTCTTTCGGTGCAAATTGACCTTCTGATTTACCTTCGATTGCGCCTTTTGCAGCTACAACGCTAATTTCGCGGCCAGCCCATGCTTCTACAGAAGCAATGTCTTTGAACGAAACTTTGTTTTCTACAACCACATAAGAGGAGAACGAATCACGAGATTCGATAATAGAGTTGCCCGATACACGTCCACCGTGGAATACTAGCTTGCCATCAACGATTTTCGCTACGGAAAGAAGCTCTTTATCAAGACCAGTTGTATCGCCCAGCGGAATGCTGATTACGATCGGTTGATCGAATGAAGTTTTTGCAGTGCCGCCAACCGTTAGGTTGAAGTCATAAACTTCAGATACTGATTTCAGCGTACCTACAACGTCAGCAGATACATCGCTCTTCTTAATAGTAAGACCAATAGCAGAAGAGAACGAACCGCCTACAGGAACAGTTACTTCAAATTTGCCAATCGTGAAAGTTGCACCGGATACATTTCCAGCTGCCGCAGCTTTAACTACTGCATCGGAAAGGTTTAGAACTACATCCTTTTGTGCCACTTCACCAAGATTGATTTGCAAAGCAGTCTTCGCAAGTGCAGAAGCTGGTGCTAGTTCTTTCACCTTGGAAGCAACCGTGTTAATACCAGCAACTGCTGACAATACACTCTTCTCATCCAATTGAAGAACAGCTTGTCCATTTACTGTAGTAACACTTGAAGCTGCACTGATTGCTGCAAGCTTAGCAATTTCTGCTTTTGCATCAGCAACAAATTTAGTAACAATAGCAGCTTTCTCAGCATCAGTTGCTTTATCAAGCGCTGCTTTCAAATCGTTTAGCAATTTGTCAGTTGATTCAGGAAGCGGTGTAGCTGGAGTTACAATGTCACCGCCGCCACCACCTGGATTAGTAGTTGGAGGTGTAGTGTTTAGTGATTTATAAGCAGTGTACAAAGCGCCAGCTGCAGCAAGGAATTTAGTATCATCTTTTACTGCTAGTTTTGCTTGAGATAATACTTCAAGTACATCTTCAGTCGTTACACCATAGTGACGGAAGATCTTCTCAACTGCATAATCACCAGGCAGCGCTGCTAGCACATCCTGCAATAGTTTATTAAGGGCATTCGAATCCTTTAGTAGACTTATAAGTCCAGCCAGATCCTTGGAATCAACTTGCTTAATAAGCTCTTTTTGAATATCAAGGAAATATTGAGCAATATCATCCACTGTAAGATCATTTACTTCTGCTCTAGTGGCAAAAGATTGTAGCAATGTTCCATATTTTGTGCGCAGTTCTTCAAGTCCAGCAACTGAAGGATTATAAGAAAGCTTCACAGCATCGTGGAAAAGATTTTCCAACTTTGTTTCTTCACTGTCCGTTGGATTAAACTTGTTTACAATCGGTTTTACGATGTCGCCTTTTACATGAATGTCCAACGCATCAAGTTCAAGCTGGAATGCTTCAACTGCAGCTAATCCGTTTGTGCTAATAAGAGCGGCATGCAGCTTCTTAATATCAGCTACAAGTGCTGAATCAGCCAATGACGAAGATGCATAAACAACCCCATTTACTCCAAGCTTCTCTGCCAAACCTTTGCTACTTAGCGGAATACCAGCGAAAGCCGTAAGGGCTACGCTTGCCGCAATTGTAGAAACTGCTATTTTTTTTCTTAATGTCACTTTCTTCACTCCTAATTATATGATAATAGTTGCACTCATCTAATAGATGAATGACTAATAACGCCAATAAAATCATTTATAGTATGCGCTTTCTTCAACTACCAATCATTCTAGCACGCACTATTTTTTGTAGAAATAGGAAATAAAACGACGCAAAACCCCGTCTGAAGAAACTATAGTAATAGGCTGGTTATGTATAGGTTTGTCGTCTAACACAGACTGAGCGTTGGATTGTAAATAGGTAACCCACTGTTCTCCCATCCGCCTCTCAATGGACGCGTAGGCTTCGCCCAGACGAAAACCGCGGCGCTCAATATGATGAGCATCGGAAGATACAAAATGAATATGACCCGCCTTCAATAATGACCATGCGGATTGTTCAATGCGCTTACCAAATCCCCCAAGCAGTGAGTGGGTCGTAACCTGTGCGAATGCGCCTGCTTCAATAAGCTCAGCTAATCGATCGGGGTGCTTCACAACTTCTGCATTTCTTTCTGGGTGAGCGATAATCGGTTTCAACTTCAATACATTAAGCTCATGCACGAGCTCAATCATCGCCTTCGGAATACGGGAGGATGGCATCTCAATCAATACATAACTAGAGCCGGCTAAGGGAAGCAATTCTTTTCTATACCAAGCATCGAGCAGATCATCATGAACGCGGATTTCTTGACCTGTATGTATAGCAATAGGCACACCCGCAGCTATTAACTGTTCGTTAATAGAGAGAGTGTGCTTAGCTACGTCGATTGCTGTATTGGTATAGGTTCCATTGGCATGGTGCGGAGTGGCGATGATCGTTGTAATTCCCTCTGATACAGCTGCCCGGGCCATATTCAGAGTATCATCGAAACTTGCCGCACCATCATCCAATCCAGGTAAAATATGCGTATGGATGTCTATCATGCTGAGTTCACTTCCTAGTAGAATTTACCTGTTAGGTAGGTTTGAACCTATTCTACCATAGGAAAATGGATCTTTCAGCACTTCTCCCTATAATTCGACAGTAATTACTCTCACTTTTTCATTATATCCTACTATTTCCAAAAGTGTAAGTAAAAAAATGTAAAATGGAGGGGAATGTTCAGAAAAGTTTCAGAACTATAGAAGCTCTTTACGCAGTTCTGCTGCGGATTTTGGTGAAAGGTAGCCGTATGGAATGTCGAATACGGTTTTGGCTCCAGACTGTCCTTCACGAGCAAATTTATAAGCTGCTCTAGCATAAGCAACAAGCACGCTAGCCGTGAATTCAGGGTTGCTGTCAAGCTTCAAGCCGAACTCGATAATTTGTGTGCTGTTCTCGCCTGTTTTGCTACTGCGAAGCACCATACCACCATGAGGCATTGTGGAATGCTCGGCTTTCAATGTTGCTTCATCAATGAAATGAACCGTCGTATTATAATCGGAGAAATAGTTCGGCATCGTACGGATTTCCTCAGCAATCGCGTCTTGATCAGCGCCCTCTTCTGCTACAATGTAGCAATCACGGACGTGCTTCTCACGCGTTGTAAGCTCTGGATTTTCACCGTTACGAACTCGCGCTACTGCCTCTTCACTAGGAATGGTGTATTGAACGCCGTTCTTTACACCTTTCACGCGGCGAATCGCATCTGAATGGCCTTGGCTCACACCTTTGCCCCAAAATGTATATTCCTTGCCTTCTGGCAATATCGCCTCAGCAAGCAGACGATTCAATGAGAACAAGCCTGGGTCCCAGCCTGTGGATATTACACTTACTTTATTGCTCGTTTTGGCAACTGCATCTACCTGATCAAAAAATTCAGGAATACGCGCATGCGTATCGAAGCTGTCAACCGTATGGAACAAGCGGGCAAAAGCAGGAACCTGCTCTGGCAAATCTGTTGCTGAGCCGCCGCAAAGAATCATAACGTCGATATCATCGACAAAGCGCTCCGCATCTTCAATTTTATATGCTTTTGTTTCAGACGGAATAGATGCTGGGTCTCTACGAGTAAATATCGCATCCAATCTCATATCCGCACTTTGTCTAATTGCAAGCTCTACGCCGCGTCCAAGATTGCCGTAACCAACAATACCGATGCGAATCTGTTCTGTCATGACGCCGCCACCTCTTCTTGTTTTATAAATATATTAGATCCAGCCTCTAGCTTCCATTGCTGCTGCGATCCGTTTGATCGAAATCATATAAGCAGCTGTACGAAGGTCAGTGTCATGTTCCTTAGCAAGATCACGAACAGCTACGTAAGAAAGAATCATATTCGTCTCAAGCTTCTCAAGAACCTCTGCTTCGCTCCAGTAGTAGTTAGCCAAGTTTTGTACCCACTCGAAGTACGAAACCGTAACGCCGCCTGCATTTGCAAGTACGTCTGGAATAACTGTGATGCCGTGGCTCCAAAGTACGCGATCCGCTTCTGGTGTTGTTGGTCCGTTTGCAGCTTCTGCAACGATTTTTGCTTTAATGCGATCTGCATTTTTAGCTGTAATTACGTTTTCTAGAGCAGCTGGAACCAAAACATCAACATCAAGCTCAAGCAAATCTTCATTAGAAATATAGTACTTCTCGCCATACTCACGGATGGAAGTCGTATCCTTTAGTATGGAGATCTGTTCGATATCCAATCCATTCGGATCGTAAATTCCGCCTCTGGAGTCACTGACTGCTACAACTTTAATGCCTGCTTCGCTAAGCAAACGAGCAGCAATGCGACCAGCGTTGCCGTAACCTTGAATCGCTGCAGTAGCCGTTTCAATAGGAATATTCTTATCTTGAAGTGCTGCCAAGATTGTGTACACACAGCCTTGTGCTGTTGCTTCATTACGGCCTTGGGATCCGCCAAGAATTAGCGGTTTACCTGTAATAACGCCAGGTGAGTTAACGCCTTTTAGTCTGCTGTACGTATCCATCATCCAACCCATGATTTGCGGAGTCGTGTATACATCCGGTGCAGGAATATCTTTGTCAGGACCTACAAAATCAGCGATAGCTTCCATGAAAGCACGGCTAACACGCTCTAGCTCGCCTTTGCTAAGAAGATGTGGATCACAAATAACTCCGCCCTTGCCGCCGCCATAAGGAAGGCCAACAACGCCGCATTTAAAGCTCATCCACATGGAAAGTGCTTTTACTTCATCAAGCGTTACATCGGGGTGAAAGCGAATGCCGCCCTTAGTCGGTCCAATCGCGTCATTATGCTGGGAACGGTAACCTTCGAACACTCGAATTGAGCCATCATCCATACGAACTGGGAAGTTAACCGACAGCACGCGCTTCGGCTGCTTCAAGATGTCTGTAACATGCTTAGGCAATTGTAGATGGGCCGCTGCAGTATCGATTTGCTGTTGTGCGATTTGGTACGGATTTAACGTTTCTTCTACTATACTCACTGTCATTTTAAGTTCAGTCCTTCTTCGTAGAGTCCGACTCCCATTCCATGGATTAGCCGCTTTTTTGATTTTACCTTTTTCATCACTATTTTAAAAGAAAAATTTCGTTATTTAGTGCAAAAATTCTACATTTTTATCCATTGTCATGTTAGGTTTCACATGATGGGAGTTACCATAACACACACTGTTCTTTAATAATCCTTTTTATGTAAAAAATAAAAGGGTTTCGCACTAAGTTAGTTCAACTTAGTACGAAACCCTCACATGATACATATTTATACAATTAGAATTCGATCTCATAAACTAGCAACCGCAATTATGAATCACAAGAATTAACCATTCGTCTCCACTGTCTTCACGGACGCTTTGCTTCGCGGTTTGCTCTCGATGCTGATCCATATCAGTCCTGCGGCCATGCAGCCTGCGCCGCACATTTGCAGCAGCGCGATCTTCTCATCGAACATCACATACCCAGCTACAACAGCCGCCGCCGGAACCGCATAACGGAAAAAGTTAGAGCGCGTTGCGCCAACCTTGAACATACATGCATTCCAAACGACAAAAGCGACAACGGTGCAAATCAATACATTATAGCCAATGGATAAATAATGCCCCGCCTGAAGAGCCGACCAATTGGTTTGCCCCCAAGCCCCAAAGGTGAGCGGCAGCATAAACAACGACCCAAAAGCTATCGTCCACGTGCTTACACGCAGCGCAGAGTATTGCTTCATAAGCGACATGGAGCTTAGATTAAATAACGGACCGACAATACTGACTCCAAGCGCCATCAAGTTGCCGATCATATTATCAGATGAGAGACTGAAGCTTTCACCGCCACCCAGTATGACGAAGCATACTCCAACGATGGATATCGCTCCGCCAACAATGAGCCTCTTCGTGATGGTTTCGCGCATGAATAAAGGGGCAAACAATGCAGCGAAGATCGGCCACGGTGCTACGTTCAGCAGCGACGCGTTGGCTAAGGTCGTATATTTAATCGAGTACATCACCGTAATTTCGAGCAGTGTAATGCCAACCAACCCAATGACAGCAAGCTTCGGTACAATTCGCCATGGAATGCCCACGCTGCCCTCTCTTAGCTTAAGAATGAGAAAGAAAAACGGAATAGCCAATCCAAATCTCAAAAACGAGAAAACGATGGGATTAAACGACTCCATAGCTAACCGCGATATGCCGAAGTTCGCTCCCCACACAACAGCGATTAGTATAAGACCGCCGTAATTCATCCATCTGCTATTCATGCTCTCCGCCCCATCTATTCGCATTTGCCGCCTCATCTGGAAATATCTTATCCAGCATAGCATGGGAATCATTAGAAAAATGCTATCTCTTTTGTTTATTTCTTATGCATTTTAAACTCAAGGAACAACTCGTTATAGTGGGCCAACATTCTTTTGCCGAGGTTGTCGTAAACCTCAAGCCTTTCGGTCAGCTCTTCATCTGGGTAAAAACGCTCATCGGTCGCAATCTCCTCAGGCAGCAGCGCCAGCGCCGCCTCATTCGGAGTCGAGTAACCGACATATTCCGCGTTCTGAGCAGCCACTTCAGGATCGAGCATGAAATTGATAAATTGATGCGCGCCTTCGATATTTTTGGCCGTCTTCGGAATAACCATATTATCGAACCAAAGATTTGAGCCTTCCTCTGGCACGATATAATCAAGCTTATCGTTCTCATCCATAATTTCCGATGCATCACCCGACCAAACAAGACCGACTGCCGCTTCTTCGTTTGCAAGCAGCATCTTGATTTCGTCTCCGACAATCGCCTTCACGTTAGGCGTCATTTGGAGCAGCTTCGCTTTCGCCTCCTGCAAATGAGCCTCTTCCGTATCATTCAACGAATAACCTAAAGAGTTAAGCCCCATGCCCATAACCTCGCGAGCACCGTCCAGCAGCAGGATCTGGTTGCGCAGGCTTTTATCCCATAGATCATTCCAGCTGGAGAAAGTCAGGTCCCCGACTAACTCTGGATTGAACACAATTCCGACAGTCCCCCAAAAATAAGGAATGGAATAAGCGTTATCCGGATCAAATGATAAATTCATGAAACGCGAATCGATGTATTTTAAATTCGGGAGTTTCGAGTGATCGAGCTTTAAGAGCAACCCATCCTCTTTCATCTTGCTAATCGCATACTCAGAGGGAATGCTCACATCAAACGTCGTACCGCCTTGTCCAATTTTGGTCATCATCGCTTCATTCGAATCGAAGGTTTGGTAAATGACCTTAATGCCCGTCTCATCTTCAAAGCGGTCAAGCAGCTCGGGATCAACATAATCGCCCCAGTTGTAAATCGTCAGTGTATTGCTTCCGCTGTAGCCTTCACTATCATTCAAATACGAAGTCAGGTAGATGAGGCCAAATGAAACAACAAACACGATTACGAACATACGCACCAGCTGTGTCATTAGTGTCCCTCCTTGCTTGACGGCTTCATATTTCGTTGATTAATGAAGTAATAACCAACGACCAGAATGATCGTAAATAAGAAAATAAGTGTCGACAACGCATTGATCGATAGCGACACACCTTGGCGCGCCCGCGAGTAGATCTCAACAGACAGCGTCGAGAAGCCGTTGCCGGTTACAAAAAATGTTACCGCAAAGTCATCTAGCGAATACGTCAGCGCCATAAAGAACCCTGCGAATATGCCCGGCCTAATGAAGGGAAGCACGACGCGCGTCAGCACCTGCCACGAGCTGGCACCAAGATCATGCGCCGCATCAATCAACGTTGAGCTCATTTCCTGCAGCTTCGGCAGCACCATAATAACGACAATCGGAACACTGAACGCAATATGCGACAGCAAGACGGACACAAAGCCCAGCTTGATGCCAATCATCGTAAATAGGATAAGAAAGGACGCACCGATAATAACATCGGGACTTACGATCAATACATTGTTGAGCGTCAAAAGCGATTGTTTCGGTCGATTGCTGCGAATGTGATGAATAGCTATCGCACCAATAACACCAAGAATCGTCGAAATTGCAGCGGACAGCAGCGCAATAACGAACGTGTTCAGGACAATGATGAGCAAACGCGTATCCGCAAAAACCTCTTTGTAATAATCAAGCGTGAAGCTCTCGAAATTACGCATCGAGCCGCCGCTATTGAACGAATAAAACATTAAATAAAAAATAGGCGCATAGAGTACTGCAAACACGAGTACGAGATAGATGTTCGACCATTTATTTTTTCCGCGCATCTGCCGCACCCCGCTTTCGATTGCCAGTTAACAGCATCATCGCCGCCATTGCTAGAATCAAGAACACAGCAATCGTCGAACCCATACCCCAGTCCTGCGTCACGAGAAAATGCTGCTCGATTGCTGTACCTAGCGTAATAACCCGATTGCCGGCAATCAACCTCGTAATCATGAACAGAGATAATGCAGGTATAAATACAGCCATACAGCCGGATTTCACTCCACTGATCGTTAGCGGAAAAATAACACGCCGGAACGTCGTCCACGCGGATGCGCCAAGATCACGCGCCGCATACACAAGCGTCGGATTCATTTCCTCCAGCGCGTTGAAGATCGGCAAAATCATAAAAGGAATAAAAATATAAACCGATACGAAAATAAAACTAAAGTCCGTAAACAAAATTTGCTGTTTCGGAATGCCGATCGCTTCCAGTACGGAATTCGCAAAGCCGTATGTACCGAACAAGCCAATAAACGCATAAGCCTTTAGCAGCAAATTGATCCAGCTAGGCAGTATAATAAGCAGCAGCCAGAGCTGTTTATGCTTAGTTTTTGTCAATAAATAAGCAGCCGGATACGCGACAAGCAATGATATTGCAGTTATCAGAAACGCGTACCAGAAGGAGCTAAGCGTCATTTTCATATAAACCGGCGTAAAGAACTTCACATAATTGTCCAGCGTGAAGTTGCCCTCTACATCAAAGAAGGAGTAATAGGCAATTAACACGATCGGCGCTATAACAAATAACACAATCCAAGCCATATACGGTATGAGATAAAAACTACGTGATTTATTCGACATCTGCGGCCTCGCTGTATGCTTCAAGACGCTTATCGAATTCTTCTTCCGTTTCACCTAGTCTCATAACATGGATGGCTTCTGGGTCAAAGGTTAATCCGATCTGCTCCCCTACTGTAGCTTTGCGAGTGGAATGGACAAGCCACTCATTGCCTGATTCATCGTAACAGCAAATCTCGTAATGTACCCCGCGGAACAATTGTGAATCTACACGCACTTGCAGCTTACCATTCTCTGATGAGGTAATCTCCAAATCCTCTGGCCTGATTACAATATCAACAGCCTCATTTGGCGTGAGCCCTTGATCGACGCATTCAAATGAACGACCAGCGAACTCCACCTCGAAGTCGCGTGCCATTCGGCCGGGTACAATATTGGATTCACCAATAAAATCCGCAACAAAGCGATTGATCGGCTCATCGTAAATATCCGTTGGCGTTCCGCTTTGTTGAATTTTTCCTTCATTAATAACAAAAATTTCATCAGACATCGCCAGCGCTTCCTCTTGGTCATGCGTAACAAATATAAATGTGATGCCAAGTCGGCGCTGCAGCTCGCGCAGCTCGTATTGCATTTCCGTACGAAGCTTAAGGTCAAGTGCAGATAACGGCTCGTCCAGCAAAATAATTTCCGGTTCGTTCACGATCGCCCGCGCGATGGCAACGCGCTGCCGCTGACCGCCGGACATCTCTGAAATCTCCCGTGATTCGTAACCGTCCAAGTTGACGAAACGAAGCGCATCCTTCACTTTATTCGTCACATCCGCGTTTTTCATCTTCTTGATTCGCAGGCCAAAGGCAACATTCTCGAACACATTAAGATGAGGAAAAAGAGCGTAATCCTGGAAAACCGTATTCACTTGACGTTCATTCGCAGGAACCCGGTTTATCACTTTATTATGGAAATAGATTTGACCCTCTGAGGGTTCAGTGAAGCCAGCTATTAGCCGGAGTACCGTCGTCTTGCCGCAGCCGGACGGACCAAGCAGCGTATAAAATTTGCCTCGCTCTATTGTAAAGCTGACGTCTTTGAGGACAGCAGCAGCATTATGAGCATATTGTTTTGTCACATGTTCAAAACGAATAATCGTTTGGTCTTGCATATCGCATTCCCCTTTGCAGTTTTAGAAGAAACAATAGTGATTATACAGCATCCCCGAAAATCAGCAATACTAAAAGGAAAAATGATGTCAACAATGCTCATGACGCAACCTGTTTTTCAATTCATTGAATATGAAAGCGCTATACATTACGATTAATTCAGGTTCGGTTAGTGAACATTATTATAAATTGGAGGTTTAAGCATGAGTAAACTGACATCCGAGCAACCGGTATCCGGCGGAGTTAAAGTTTCCGTACAACGATTTGGTCGTTTCCTAAGCGGCATGGTCATGCCGAATATTGGCGCTTTTATTGCATGGGGACTCATTACGGCACTATTTATTCCAACAGGCTGGTTTCCGAACGAAAGCCTAGCAACACTTGTTGGACCGATGATTACCTACTTGCTCCCTATACTCATCGGCTATACCGGTGGTCAAATGATTCACGGCGTACGCGGAGGCGTAGTCGGCGCAATCGTCACACTCGGCGTTATTGCAGGGGCGGACATTCCAATGTTCCTCGGAGCCATGATCGTTGGCCCGCTAGCCGCATGGGTGCTGAAGAAATTCGATCAATCTATTGAAGGAAAGATTCCTTCGGGCTTTGAAATGCTCATCAACAATTTCTCGTCCGGCATTATTGGCGGCGGTCTTGCATTGATTGCCTTCAAAGGCATCGGGCCGGTCGTAGCCGCATTAAGCAAAGTACTTGCTTCAGGTGTGGAGTGGCTGATCAACACTGGTTTCCTGCCGCTTGCGAACATTCTGATCGAGCCAGCTAAAGTACTGTTTCTCAACAACGCGATTAACCACGGCATACTAGGTCCGCTTGCGCTGGATCAAGCATCACAGGCCGGCAAATCCATCATTTACATGCTGGAATCCAACCCAGGACCTGGTCTTGGCATTCTGCTTGCTTATTGGGTATTCGGAAAAGGAATGGTTAAGCAATCGGCGCCAGGCGCTGTTGTCATTCATTTCTTCGGCGGTATTCACGAGATTTACTTCCCGTATATTCTAATGAATCCGCGTTTGATTATCGCAGCTATCGCTGGGGGTGTTGCTGGTACATTCACCTTCTCCATCTTCGGAGCTGGTCTTGTCGCCGCGCCATCACCGGGCAGCATTATCGCCTATATCACCATGACGCCTAAAGGCGGACTACTAGCCATGCTAAGCGGTGTAGTCGTCGCAACAATCGTTTCATTCCTTGTCTCTGCTGTTCTTCTTAAAACAAGCAAGCAGGCAGGAGATAACGACAACGAACTTGAGCTCGCTGCACAAAAAGTTCAGCAAATGAAAGCTGAATCCAAAGGCAATGCTGCTTCACCTGCCGCTGAACAAGTACAGCTAACGAAAGAGCAAGTGAACAAAATTGTATTTTCTTGCGATGCGGGTATGGGCTCGAGCGCGATGGGCGCTTCCATATTGCGCAAAAAAATAAATGCAGCTGAGCTGCCGATTACTGTTATCAACACGGCGATCAACGATATTCCAGGCGATGCCGACATCGTGATCACCCATAAAACATTGACTGACCGCGCACGCCTAAAGGCGCCTAACGCAGAGCATATTTCCATTGATAATTTCCTTAAAAGTCCAGAGTATGACTTGCTCGTACAAAGACTAAGTTCATGACTTCATACTTAACGCTGACAGTTTACTGTCGGCGTTAAGTCCATTCTTCTGCTAAGGAGGATAGCCTATCAAAGCCTCAACTAGGCAACGTCGAATTATCGAACTGCTGCTGAGTCAAAAGCAAGAAATTACCGCAGCCGATATCGCGTCCATTGTCGGTACGAGCACAAGAACGATCCATCGCGAGCTTGTCGATATCGAATCGTTACTTGCCGCAAACGGCATTGTACTTCACAAAATAGCAGGGCTTGGTATTCAAGTAGAAGCAGACACCGGTACTCTTGAGCGATTTAAACAATCGTTTGAGCCGTCTGATTACTTTGAATATTCGGCTGAAGAACGAAAAATCGTTATTCTCTGCAGGCTGCTTGAGCATGACGAGCCGATAAAGCTGTTTGCACTCGCCCATGAGCTGCGTGTCACGATGCCGACCATCAGCCATGATCTCGATGAGCTGGAGGAACTGATCAATAAACATGGGATGACCCTTGTTCGCAGAAGAGGGTATGGCGTTGAAATTATTGGATCTGAAGAAGATAAGCGTCATTCGATTAGCTTGCTTGCCATAAATCATCTCGACGATTCCGATTTATTCGGTCAATTCAAGAACCTTACGGTCTCAAACCCGATCACAGCACAGCTGCTCGACATGATCGGCAAAGAAAACTTTAAGCGGCTCGAGCATGCGCTATGGGAACTAAATGACGAATGGCCACACACATTGTCCGAATCTAACTATACAAGATTGCTTATTAAGCTGTCGGTTGCGTTAACCCGAATTGAGAACAACTGCTTTGTCACAGCAAGCGAATATCGTCATTCTGTTGAAATCATTCCCTTGCTGCGAAGCTTGCTGGTTGTGCTCAATCTACAGCTCCCAATAGAAGAAAAAATGTATCTTTCACAACTGCTGAATAGTGAAGCTTTTCTAGATAACGGCCTGTTGATTCATCATGAAGATATGAAGGCCATTGAAGGCGTCAAGCTGCTCATCCGTTATGTCGAGGATCAGCTAAACATGTCGCTCATGGAGGATAGATCGCTAGAGGAAGGACTTATTCAGCATATAAAACCAGCCTTTCAGCGCATTAAGGATGGCATCGCCATCCGCAATCCGATGTTAGTGCCGATCAAAAAAGATTACGCTATATTGTTCTCCATTGTTCAAAGCGCTGTACAACAGGTTTATCCGCTTCTACAAGTGCCTGACGAGGAGATCGGTTATATCGTTATGCATTTTGGAGCTTCCCTTGAGCGGTTAAAGCCTTTTCCAAGAAAAATAAGAGCTGTTCTCGTTTGCACGAGCGGCATCGGTTCATCCAAGCTTCTAGCTGTCAAAATTGCTAACGTACTGCCGCAAATCGACCTGATCGGTCATTATTCATGGTATGAAGCGACAAGGCTACCGCCGAGCCGCTATGATTTGATCATTTCAACTGTTGATTTGCCGCTAGAGCCGGATCGCTATATTAAGCTGAGTCCTCTGCTCACGCCGGAAGAAACAAATAAGCTTCGCAGCTATATAGAGGGCACCACCTTGAAGAAGGCCGCTCCCTCCCTATCAGCAAACGAAGATACGGCAGGCCAGTCACCTCTAGATCGTTTGCTTCAGCTTCAGCTGTATTCCGGCATCGTTCTTCAGCTGCTTGTCGGCTTCCATGTGCATGATTTAACGCTGTTGCCAGATCAAGATCGATTGGATCACCAGCTGCCGAGCATGCTTTCCTTAATCAGAAAGCCATATATCGATGCAAATCGCGAAAAAATAGCCGACCAGTTGCTCGCAAGAGAGCTGCAAGGAAGTCTGGTCATACCAGATACCGAGCTCGCCCTGCTTCACACACGCAGCGAATGGATTAAAGAGCCGCTGCTTGCTTTATATCGTTATGATCGAACTTTGCAGCTAGGCGAGGATGAAGATGCGCAGGCCAAGCACCTGTTGATGATGCTCGGCCCTCTCAAGCTTGATTCCTATAGCCTTGAGCTGCTAAGTGAAATTAGCGCAATGCTGCTGCTGCCGGATCTGCTTACTTTATTAGCGCATGATGATGCGGCAAGCATTAAGTTGTTTATCTCAAAGAAGCTGGAACAATATATAAAAACCAAATTGGATTGGAGAGAATAATCATGACCATTCTATCTACAGAGAAAGTAAAATTAAACGTTAACCTTAAGGACAAATACGAAGCGATCCGCATGGTTGGACAAATGCTTGTTGACGCAGGGCATGCTCCGCAGTCGTATATCGACAAAATGATTGAGCGCGAGGAGTCTCTATCCACTTATATTGGCGGAGGGCTTGCCATGCCTCATGGCACGAATGAATCGAAAGCACTTATTAAATCTACAGGCATGGCCATTATTACCGTACCGGCTGGCGTAGACTTCGGCGGCGAAGAGCCTGCTCAATTAATTATCGGCCTAGCGGCTGTCGGCGACGATCACCTTGATATTTTGACCAATGTTGCTGTGCTCGTGTCAGAGGAAGAAGATATGCAGCGCATCTTGAACGCTTCATCGGAGCAAGAATTGATTTCTATCTTTGAATCGGGGATGGAATCATGAAGGCCGTTCACTTCGGCGCAGGCAACATAGGCAGAGGTTTTATCGGTTTGCTGCTGCATAACGCGGGCTACGAGGTATGTTTTGTTGATGTAAATGATACACTTGTCTCGCAGCTGCAGGAAAAAGGGCAATATGCGGTTAAGATTGCAAACGAGCAAGGCGACACGTATCTTGTTGACCATATAACTGCTATTGACGGCAAAAATATAGATTTAGTCGCTAAAACTATCGCAGAAGCGGATATCGTCACAACCGCTGTTGGCGTATCGGTACTGAAGCATATTGCCGCTGCGGTTGCTAAGGGAATTGAGCTTAGAATCGAGAGCGGCAAAGCCGCTCTTCCGATTATTGCGTGCGAGAATGCCCTTGGCGGCAGCACGATTTTGAAGCAGTTCGTTTATGGCCATCTATCTGCGGATGTACAGGCGAAAGCCGATCAGCATATCGTTTTCCCTGACGCCGCCGTTGACCGTATCGTTCCGCTACAGCAAAATGAAGACCCACTTGAAGTTATGGTCGAGCCTTTCTATGAGTGGACTGTAGAGCGCTCCCCATTGCTTAATTCGCTTAAGGAAATTGACGGAGTACACTACGTCGATCAACTGGAGCCGTATATCGAGCGCAAGCTGTTCACTGTTAATACAGGGCATTGCGTTGCAGCGTATCACGGTTTTCTTAAAGGCTGCGAGACGATTCAAGAAGCGATGAACAACAAAGAGATATTGGCAGAGGTACGAGGCGCATTGCAGGAATCAGGAGCTGCGCTTATCAAAACGTATCAATTCGATGAGAAAGAGCATGCGCTTTATGTTGAGCAAATTTTGGAGCGCTTTGTTAATCCTTATTTGGTAGACGAGGTTGTTCGAATCGGCCGCTCGCCTATTCGCAAGATTTCTCCGAATGACCGTCTAGTTAGACCGGCCTCATTAGCTTATAAATATGGCATGCCTGCTATTCATTTGACCACGGCTATGGCAGCAGCTTTACATTTTAATGCTGTAGATGATCCCGAGGCTGCCGAGCTGCAAGCTTCCATTAAGGAGCTAGGCCTGCATTCTACGATAACAAAATATACAGGTTTAGATGAGCAGCATCCGCTTCATATACAAGCGGCAGAGCAATACCGCAAGCTGGAGCATTCCCTCCAATCTGCGGCGAAAGGAGTCTGAAGTTAATGACATTAACACTTAAAGGGATAGCAGCATCACCGGGTATCGCCATTGCCCCGGTCTTCCATCTCGCATCCGAGCGTTTTATACCGACTGAGCAATCTGTGCAAGACAGTGCGCAGGAAATAGAAACGTTCCGCCGTGCTGTTGCAAGCACCCGTGAAGAAGTTGAAGCGATTCGTGCAAAAACAGAGGAGCGCCTCGGAGCAGACAAGGCCGAAATATTCGAAGGTCATCTGATGATTTTGGAAGATCCTGATTTCATTGAAGCGATTGAGCAGAAAATAGACGAAGAATCCATAGATGCTCAATTTGCGCTCCATGAGATATCTAAATATTTTATCGACCTGCTGCAATCGATGACTGATGAACTGCTAAGAGGGCGCGCCGTTGATATTGAGGACGTATCCGGACGTATCATGAGTCATTTGCGCGGCGTTCCGCATACTGACCTAGCCAATCTTTCGGAGGAGTGTATTATCGTTGCGCGCGATCTGACGCCTTCAGATACTGCTCAGCTTAATTTGAACTTCGTACGCGGTTTTGTCACAGAGATAGGCAGCCGCACCTCGCATTCTGCCATTATGGCGCGGTCATTGGAAATACCAGCAATCGTAGGGATCGGCCAAGCGGTTCAGGATATGAAAGAGCAAGCCGTCATTATCGTTGACGCGGCTGAAGGCATTGTCCTAATTGAGCCTACGGATGAAGAGCTGGCAGCCTATCAAGAAAAGAAACAAAAGGATGATCTGCGCAGAGCGGAATTAAGCAAGCTGAAGGATAAGCTCACTTTATCCAAGGATGGCAAGCAAGTAGAGCTTGCAGCCAACATCGGCAGCTTGGAAGATATTCAGCGGGCAATCGACAACGGCGCCGAAGGAATTGGACTTTTTCGTACCGAATTTCTATATATGGGGCGCAGCTCCCTCCCTACTGAGGAGGAGCAGTTCACCAGCTATAAATATGCACTTGAGAAAATGAACCCTAAGCCAGTCGTCATCAGGACGCTTGATATAGGCGGAGACAAGGAACTCCCCTACATGGAGCTGCCAAAGGAAAGCAACCCATTCTTAGGACAGCGCGCGCTGCGCCTATGTCTCGATAGACAAGACTTGTTCCGTACACAGCTGCGGGCGCTTCTCCGCGCCAGCCGCTACGGCAATTTGAAAATCATGTTCCCGATGATTGCCGTATTAGAGGAGCTCCTCGAGGCAAAGAAGCTGCTTGAGGAAGAAAAGCAGAAGCTCATCGCCGAAGGCGTGCAGCTTGCCGAGCATATCGAAATAGGCATGATGGTCGAAATTCCAGCTGCGGCAGTCGCTGCCGATCTTTTCGCTCCTGAAGTTGATTTCTTTAGCATCGGCACTAATGATTTGATTCAATATACAATGGCGGCAGACCGTATGAACGAAACGGTATCGTACCTATACCAGCCATGGCATCCATCCTTGCTTCGCCTCATCAGCTTCGTTATTCAAGCGGCAGAGAAGGAAGGCAAATGGGTGGGCATGTGCGGCGAGATGGCAGGCGATCAGACGGCAATCCCTTTACTGCTTGGCCTTGGCCTGCATGAATTCAGCATGAGCGCAGGTTCGATTCTGCAAGCAAGAGAGCTGATTGGACAGCTTGACCAGTCCGAATGGTCGGTTCATGCCAATCAAGCACTGACTATGCGGAGCACTCAGGAAATTACACAATTCGTAGAACGCACAAGAAACGGAGTGATTCATCATGATTAGCAAAACTTACACTATCATCAATCCGACGGGCTTTCATGTACGCCCAACTAAAACCTTCGTCCAAACAGCAAACACCTTTCCTTGTAAAATCAGCGTCATCGCTAAAGGTAAAAAAGTAAACGGCAAAAGCTCGCTTAGCATGCTGACACTTGGTATTGCGATGAATGAAGAAGTGACTTTGGAAATTGACGGCGAACAGGAAGAGCAAGCGCTCGAGACGCTTGGTCAATTGCTCACTGAAATTCACGAATAGCAGATAATTAACGGCTGGCCGAATGAGAAGAGATCATCTTAAATGATCCCTTCCAAGATGGTCAGCCGTTTTTATATTACTCTGCTGAGTTAATCAGGCTCACCTCACTTCCTTGTTCTACATTTGCATACAAAAAAAGACGCTCTCATCCACTTTTCATTGTGGTTTTGAGAGCGTCTTTGCATATTGGGCTGTACCTCGGATTATTCGAGACTAGCCCTTTTTTAAATTAAACAGATGCCGGAACTGCTGGTTCCATCTGATCGTCCTTCGTTTTCCGATGGGACAAAGTAAAGTATAGATAAGAAAGTACCGCGAACAGAATAGCAATGCCCGCCATAATTGCAACATATCCAGCCATCGAGCTGTAATCTCCGCTTGAGATAATATCTCTAAAGCCTTTGACGGAGTAAGTCATTGGCAGGAACGGCGATACTTTTTGCAGCCATCCAGGTACAAGCTCGATAGGGAATGTGCCCGCAGAGCTCGTTAATTGGAAGATAAGCAAAATAACTGCGATAAATCGTCCCGGATTGCCCATTGAAGCAACTAGGAATTGAATAATCATCATAAACGTAATGCTGGTTAGTATGGAGTACATTACGAACAAGCCCATGCTTTGCACTTCCAGCTTCAGCACATAAATGAGAGCAGCATCCGCAATCAATGCCTGAATGGTACCGATTAGCGCTAAAGTGAGTGCTTTACTCAAAAACCAGCTCCAGCCGTTAACTGGACGAACAGCCGGTTCACGAACCGAATATACAATCGTTAATAGCATAGCCCCGACATATAATCCAAGCGATAGGAAATACGGCGCAAGACCCGTACCGTAGTTATCTACCTTCGTTACTTTCTCTACATCAAGCTTCACTGGATCGGAGAACATATCCACCATCGTATCTGTCAGCTTTAGATCAGACGTCTTATCCGACGCTTCATTTAGCTTGCCTGACAGCTCCTGAGTGCCATCCTCCAATTTCAACAAACCTGAAGCTACTTGCTGCGCACCATCCTCCAGCTCTACCGAACCATTAACGAATGGCGTAATGCTTGAGGACAACTGTGAAAGTCCAGACGTAAGCGTTGCTGCCCCGCTATTCAGCTGTTTGGCACCTGCTGCAAGTTTTGATCCGCCGGCACTTGCTTCAGCAAGCTTCGAGCCAAATTGATTCATGCCGGTTGAAAATTTCTTCGCACCAGCGACTACCTGCTCTGCCCCTGCACCAAGCTGCTTGCCGCCGGCCGCTGCTTCCTCGACCTTCTTATCGAAGGTTCCAAGTCCATCAGATACTTTGACTAGGCCGTCGCTCAGCTTAGACGCCCCGTCTCTTAGCTGCTTCTGTCCTTCTGAAGACTTCTCCAGACCCGCCGCAAGCTCTCGGCTCGCTTTGAGCAAAGACGCAAAGCTTTCGCTCTCCGCCAGCTCGGGGTTCGCCTGACCCAGCTGCGCCAGCCCATTCGCCAGCTGCGACGCTCCTGCCTTCAGCTGCTCCTCGCCCGCAGCTGATTCCTTAAGACCGCCCGCCAGCTGCCCTGCAGCCTGCTGCGCGTCCGACGCGCCTCCCGCCAGCTGTCCGCTCGCTCCGGCTAATTGCGACAAGCCGTCGCTAAGCTTCACCGCTCCGGCTCCAAGTGAGCCCGCGCCTTCACCAAGCGATGCGGCTCCCGCGCCAAGCTCCTTCTGCGCTGCCAGCAGCTGCGCCAGGCCGCTAGCCAAGTTAGACGTGCCCGTGCTAAGCTCGGCACTGCCTTTGCCAAGCGCCTTGCCGCCATCGTTCAGCTTAGCGACTCCCTCTTTGAGAGTCAGCGATCCGCTGACCAGCTTCGCTAAGTTTTTCTCGATGAGTACGGCTCCGTCCTTCGCCTTTGTCGTCCCATCAGCAATTTCACCTGCACCATCGCTCGCTTTGCTTATGCCATCCACGAGCTCCTCCATTTGCTCAAAAACAGTGCGCGTATAAGCCGACGTCACTTCTTTGTTAAGCTCCATTTTCATCGTGTCTACTGCTTTGCTGCCAATCTGAGAAGCTAAAAAGTTATAACTCTCATTAGCTAAATACGTAAGCTTAGCCGGTGTTGGCTTATCTGAAGTTAAAGTGGTTGTTTTCTCCGAGAAATCAGAAGGAATCTCAATGGCCAAATAGTAGCTATGATCTTCCATTCCCACCTCAGCTTCCTCTTTACTCACGAAATGCCATTCAAATTTTTCATTTTCCTTTAGCTCTGCCTCAAAATCATCGCCAATATGCATCATCTCGCCGTTAAATTCATACCCTTTATCCGCATTAACGACGGCTACTGGCATCTTATCCAAATTTCCGTACGGGTCCCAAAACGCCCCTAGAAACATCGATGAGTACATAACGGGAATCATCAGCACGCCAATTACCGATATCAACAACATTTTGTTGCGGCCGATTCCGGACAATTCTTTACCAAACTGCTTTAAACCTTTGAACTTCAAATCGTCCACTCTCCCAGTTACTGATTGACCAGTTCTCTCATTCGGTCATTTCTTTGTGTAAAAAAAGGCATCCAGGTTATTCCGGAGCCAATCCTACTTGCATATAGAATCGCAATTTTTCCGCTACTTGCTGTTTGTTCAGCGGTTCATGCGTTTTTTTCCATTCTACCGTAAGCGCCATATACAAGCGGAGCATAACAAACGCAGTCATTTCTGGATCACAAGGCTTAATCTCGCCCTTATCGATCGCCAGCTGGATTTGATGTTGAATATAACCAACGACTGCCTTCTCTATTTGTTGTATACCCTCCAGCGCCATGGGCGTACCAATCTCGCGTACCTCATGCGATAGCTTAAGTGCAAGCTCATGTTCCTCGCGAAAATCGAGCAGCTGCTCGAGCGCAGCGTTCAAATTATCGAAGAATAATCGATTAGGATCAACAACCTTTTCTGCAACCTGCTTCATTTCAATAATAAGCTTCTTCATAATTTCGTGGAACAACTCTTCTTTATTCGTAAAGAACGTGTAGATCGTCCCTTTGCCCACATTCGCAATTTTCGCTACCTGATCCATGGTCGTCGCCTTATACCCAAACAATGCGAACGACTTCCCCGCAGCATTCACAATCTGCTGTCGTCGATCAATGGCCATTCCTTCACCTCCGAGCATTTCATTCCTTTATCACTTTAAAAACTGACCAAAAAACTAAAACGGTCATTTAGACTTCCGTTATCATAGCACTCTCCAGTTCCGATTGCAATACCCGATTCATACAATAGCAATATGGCTCAAGGCATAACGACAAAAAAATGACTTTACTCGTCAAAAAGCGCTATACTATATGTACGATTTTAATTAATTTCTGCACAGCAGATTAAAAGGAGTGTTCCCCTTATGTCATACAAAGAAATTACGTCCATTGAAGAATGGAACAACGTCTATGAAGCTTCAGCTACTCGTCCACTCGTTATATTCAAGCACAGCACAACTTGCCCGGTCAGCGCTAACGCTTACCAAGAATTCAATCAATATCTTGATGGGAAACCAAGAGAAGATGTGGAATACGTGCTTGTAAAAGTTATCGAATCGCGTCCGGTTTCCAACCAAATCGCTGAAGATACTTCCGTTAAGCATGAGTCCCCGCAAATAATTTTTATCGAGAAAAAAGAAAAAGTGTGGACAACGTCCCACTGGTCGATTACTAAAGCTCATATTACAGCTGTACTCGACTAATTTTTTTATAAATTTTATTAAAAAAAGCTTCCAGCCTAATGCCTCAGCGCATAACGGTTGGGAGCTTTTTTTTCATACTATTCCTCCGGATCTAACTTACATTCTGCCAGCGTCAGCATTCGAGTACGATACTTCCATTTGTGTCCGATAAAGATGGCAAGGAAAAGGGGAATGCCGATGTAGGAGGCGAAGATATAAGCCCAATCAATACGGCCATCCTTGAGCGCGCCGATAAACTGACCGCCAATCACAACAATACAGAGCAGCATAGCTAGGATCGGACCAAACGGAAACCATTTCGCCAAATAGGCCAGATCCTCTAGCTTATGGCCTTGTGATACATAAGCTCTGCGAAAGCGGTAATGGCTAATTGCAATGCCAAGCCAAACGATAAAGCCAGACATCCCCGAAGCATTCAGCAGCCACACGTAGACGACGCCGTCACCGAAGAAGGAAGCTAAGAAAGCGAGCATGCCAAGAGCCCCCGTCGCAAGGAGCGCCGCTACAGGAACCCCGCGCACGTTCAGCTTTGCCAGAAATCGAGGGGCCTTCCCCTCCTTCGCCAGCACCCAAAGCATCCGCGTAGAGGCATACATACCGGAATTGCCCGCTGACAATACCGAGGTCAATATGACTGCATTCATAATTGAAGCCGCTACGGCAAGACCTGCTCTCTCGAAAATGATCGTAAATGGACTCGTCGAAATGTCCCCGCTCGCGAGCTGCGCGTTTGAATAAGGGATCAACATGCCAATTAGCAATATCGCCAATATGTAGAACAAGAGGATTCTCCAAAAAATAGAACGGATGGCACGCGGGATATTCTCGCGAGGATTCTCACTCTCTCCAGCCGTTACTCCAATTAGCTCCGTTCCTTGAAAAGAGAAGCCAGCTGCCATAAACACGCCTAACGTAGCTAAAAAACCAGCAGGAAACGGATTGTCCGTCAGATTGCTTATGCCAACCGCTTCCCCATTCCAAATGCCGATCACCATCATCAAGCCGATAGCGATAAACACGATTACCGTCACAATTTTGATCATGGCAAGCCAGTATTCCGATTCGCCATACCCCTTAACAGACAGAAGGTTAAGGCTAAGCATTAACAATAGAAATAGACCGCTCCACAAAATAGACGGACTGTTCGGAAACCAAAATTTCATAACAAGCGTGGCCGCAGACAGCTCCGCCGCAATCGTTATCGCCCAGTTGTACCAATAGTTCCAGCCAAGCGCAAAACCAAGCGAAGGATCAACAAAACGCGCTGCATAGGTGCTGAACGTTCCAGACACAGGCATATAGGTAGCCATTTCCCCTAAGCTTGTCATCAGAAAATATACCATAATGCCTATCAGCGAATAAGCAAGCACCGCTCCTCCTGGCCCAGCAGAGTGAATGGCACCGCCACTCGCAAGAAACAACCCCGTGCCGATAGAACCCCCAAGCGATATCATGGTCATATGCCGAGCCTTTAGACCTCTGCGCAGCGTGTTCGAATCCTCTCGTTGCTCACTCATCGTCACGTTCCTCCTTTCCATCTCCTCAGTTTGTTGAATTTCCCGTATTTTATCCATCCGATAAAAAGTTTAGTAAGACAATTGATTGAAAAATAGTAAGATAAGCCTCTCTATATAAACGCAGCAAAAGTTTGTGAATAAGCCGCTAATAAAACAGATGATTATCCAGTATCACACAACGCTAAAATACGACAAATGGACTATCATATTTTCCATTTTTTAATATATAATGAGTAGGTGTGAATTCCACGCAACGATGAGAGGAATGGTAAAATGTTTGGTAAATTAGCAGCAGATGCCCTTGGAATAAGTGATATTGGCGCGATCATCAAGCCTGCAGATTTCAGCAAGGCTGATGCTGACGATTATGTCATGCACGAGGATAATGAGAAGATTTATTTTCTCATTAAGTCAAAAACCGACGAATATTGCTTCACGAACCTAGCACTCATTCATCTTGACGGCAAAAGCGCCTTGAGCAAAAAACGCACATTGAAGCGCTACTCTTACAGTGCTAATCAAATTTCGCAAGTTGCATTAGAAACAGCTGGAACAGTCGATCTCGATGTTGAAATCAAGTTCACGATTGGCTCAGTGCCATTCTCCATCGATGTCAACAAGAAGCATATCGAAGAGCTGAAAGACCTTTATAAAGCACTTATCAAAATCTCAGAAATTACACGCGAGAACGAAATCTCGCTTGAATATGCAAGACGCAGTCTGGATCTCGCATCCACAACGTTGCAGCAAATCCATAAAGGCGACTTCAACGTCGTCGAACAATTCGACGGACTGAACAAATCCGCGTTCAACTGGCTTGTAAATACGCACAAGCAATATCGCATCAAGGATTTTGGCGCTATTTTTGAGCGTTATATCAATAATTAATTCGGACGTTTAGACCTTATCATCACAAAGCAGATCCGCTCATTTGAGCCGATCTGCTTTTTTCATACCAATTACATCACTTTCATGTAATATTACCTAACACAAATATTGCGCAAAACCATCATTCGAGTATATATTTAAAGAAATGGTTGCCATACATATCACATGCGAAGAGGTGATTCAACTTGCCAGGTGAACTCATATTAACCGTTGACGACGAAGTTAGAATCGGCGAGCTCGTGGGCATGTATTTATCCAAGGACGGCTTCCGCCATCTGAACGCAACGACAGGCAAGCAAGCAATTGAATTAACGGAGAATGAACAGCCTTCACTGATCGTGCTGGACGTTTTGCTTCCAGATATGGAGGGTTACGAGCTTTGTGCAAGGCTAAGACAAACAACCGATGTCCCGATCGTATTCCTCACTTGCAAGGATACTGAAATCGATAAGGTTGTTGGCCTAAGTGTCGGCGCGGATGATTACGTTAGCAAACCTTTCAGCCCAATCGAACTAATCGCCCGCATCAAAGCGCAGCTGCGTCGAAATCGAATCGTCAGCCATCGGCAAGCTGACATCACTCCCTCTTCTGTCATTTCCTCTGCACATGTCGAGCTTCGCATCGATGCACATGAGGTTTACGTCGAAGGCAAGCGAATCGAGTTGTCCACCAAAGAATTTCAACTGCTCGCCTACCTGATGCAAAACGCGCGGCAGGTGCTTACAACAGAACGATTACTCAGTCATATTTGGGGCTACGAGAGCAGCCTCGACACCAAAACCTTGCAGGTACATATCGGGCATTTGCGCAAAAAAATAGAACAAGTCCCATCCACTCCTTCGCGCATCATTACGATTCGCGGTATTGGATATAAATTCGATGAACCGATTAAAGAGCATTAAGTCTCTCCTCCAGCCGCGCACCTTCGCTTTCCAGATGCTTGCGGCTATGCTGACCGTCTCCCTCATCCCGCTATTGCTTTTATCTGTATTCGCCGGACAAACCGTATCTTCACAGCTCAATCATTTCAATGAGCTGAATACCGCCATGATTGAGAAAAATTATTTCAGCATGTATGAAGCCAACATTGAAGAACAGGTCCGGGCGATCGATACCGAGCTGCGCCTTGTCGAGGATGCCGTCTTGCTGGCCAAAGCACTCGCAGAATCTATTTTTTCCACGGAAAATCATGCTGAGGTTCGGCCGCTCGTTTTCAAGTATGACCTAGCACAAAAGCGATTTATAGAGAAGCAGCCTGATGGCATGGGGGTCGTTTCTATCCGAACAGACAACCCGCTGCAATATCCAACACCGGAGCAGGCTTATGATTTAGCACGCAGCAAGGCTTTATTTCCACTTTTTAAATCTGAATCGTCACGGAAGCAAAACATCGTTTCGATTTACTATATTCATCCCAAATCCGGTTCCTATTATTATCCGGAATTTATTGCTCAAGATTCCGATGCTCCCTCGAAGCCTATTCATCTTCTAACTTCATACAACTTTTATTCCGATGCGCTTAACGTCAGGCCAAAGTCGAACCGGGTGGCATGGACGAAGCCCTACCTCGACATCACGCCAAGAGGCTGGATGTTCACAGCTACGACGCCTGTCTATGATGAGAATCGAGTCCTCAGAGGAGTCGTAGCGGCAGACGTGACGATTGAGCGTTTCGTAAATAATGTGCTGGATACTAGATTCGCCGACGAGAACGGCATTGCATTGCTGCTAGATACGGATCACGAGCTTATCGCTGCCCAGCAGCATGGCGCCAACGAGATTCAACAGCTCGATTTAGCCCAGCTCTTCAGTAATGATACGTTAAACAGCTTCCGCAGCATGCAGCTAGACGGTCAGCAGAAGGTCGTCTTCAGTCGCTCTATCCCATCAACAAATTGGACACTTGGCTATATCATCCCTGAACATAAACTGCTTGAACCGATCCACTCAGCCACCCTTATGCTTTCTGCCCAGACGAGCGACAAGCTTATCGTCCAACTTTCCTTGCTCGGCTTAGTCGCGGTATGCTTGAGCGTTCTACTTTCTTTCTATTTACGATCTAAGATTTCACGGCCCGTCAATATGCTTGCCGAAGCATTCGCTGAGATGAGTGAGGGACAGTTCACCTCCTCGCTTGAAGACACATGGTCACTCGAATTCAACCAACTGCTGCACGCCTTCAACCGCATGTCGCACAAAATTCAGGAGCTCATGGAGGAGCAGACCGAATTAAATCATCAGCTTGAGTACAAGGTCGAGCTGCGAACGGAAGAGCTTCGTGATATGAATAATGAATTGGAAGCACGTGTTGATGAGCTGCTTCGACTAGAGCATTGGCGCAAGGAGCTGCTCATGAATATTTCACATGATTTAAAAACGCCGATAACGTTGATACGCGGTTATATCGAGGCTATTAACGATGGCACCATTAGCGGAGAAGATACTGGCATCTTTTTGAGCAGAATTTCTGAGGACATTCAGACGATTAATCAGTTCGTTCGCAACTTAAATGAGCTAAGCTTACTGGAAACGAGACAGCTTGAAGCTAAGTTCACTTCTTTCGCAACAGATTCTTTCTTTCATGCAATGGTCAGCAAATGGGAACCCTTCATGAAGCTGGAGCAGCGCCCCTTCCATACAAGAAAGCATGCCAGCGGCGGGCGATTGCGTGGCGACAATCATCTAATTAGCCGCGTAATCGACAATCTCATAGATAACGCGTTGAAATATTCTACCGGCAGCAGCCCCATTACTTTTACATACGAACTCACTAGTCATACTGCAATCTTTCGAGTTATCGATATCGGATCAGGCATACCCGATGACGCATTGCCTTATATTTTCAATTCCTTCTACCGTGTAGATAAGTCAAGAAACAGCGGTATCCCCGGCAGCGGTCTCGGCTTATCCATCGCCAAAGAAATCGCCGACATTCATGGAGGCCAGCTAACCGTTATACCAAACGCAGAAGAAGGCCATGGTTGCGTTTTCTCATTAACTCTTCCTCTATCCAACTAACGACTCCACAATAATAAGAGCCTGCTCATTCGCCCTTTGCGGCAAATGAACAGGCTCGTTTTAATTATAATGCTACTCTGTCTTATTCAAATCAAGCGTAGGCGTTTCATTAAAGAAGTTGAAAGGTTTAATCATCGCCGTCACCCATTCCGTAGGCATGATCGGGAATTCTTCTGCCCGCATGACATGCGTCGTCCCTGTCGTCAGCCATACAACCGTATCCTTGTTCTCAATACTGCGATTTTGCTGTGTCCATAGGCCAAGTCCAGTGTCTTTGTTATGTGTGGTATATTTGCCTTCAGAATAAAGCTCATCTTTCATGTAAGGCGTTACCCAAATATGATTATTTATAAATTCCGCACGTTTCAATACATAGTCCGTTTTCGTGAAGAGCGGCTCCTCCATGAATGGATGAGTGCCCCCTGCGTAAGGCATAACCTGATAACCTGTTGCATAGCCCAACTTATTTTGTTTGGACGTATTCGTCACTAGCACGATTTTGTCTGCATCAAATTTCTGAATCGCGTCCTGTTCAACTTTGTACGTCTTCTCCACCGTTATCATCTCGCTCCGTGCAAATTCCGGATTTTTCACCGAGATAGCTTTCGGCAAAATTTCCCCTACGGAGTTCGATTCTCCATCCACATCTAGATCCAGCCTGTAGCTGAAAATATGCTGATGCGTAGGCGCCACAATATTCGCATCTACGAGTTTACCATTGCGCGTATCCTTTTCAGCGGTTTTATCCGCCATTGTTTTCGAATCGACCGCTTTTACCTGAGCGAGTCCCGTTGCACCAGCCATAAGCTTAATCGAACCATTTTGTAAAAACACCCAATCTAAGACATAATCATAATTGCCAATCGTAGCTATAGCTCGAAGAACGAGTTCACGACGCTCTCTTGCATCGCCATTGTGAGACCATTCCGGATCTGCATATCTTTCAAACAAAGCAAAAGAATTTTTAATGATTTGTGCTTTTCCGTCTGTGCCGTTAAGGGCCGCATCAAACATCGTCGCATTTTTTGGAACATCGGACCCTATATTAAGCGGCCTTGTCGACAAACCAACGCCATATTCACCAGCATCCATAAATATTTTGTACAGCCACGCCGCATCTGGATCGCCGTACGGCACCATCATGCCGCCAAGACCGCCTTCATACATAATTTTGCGCTTATTCCCATTCTCTGTGTAAGATACAGTGGATACCATAGGCCCTACACGTGGGTCTAGGCGGAAATGGAACTTCCAGTTCTGCCAGTCCACCATCGTGCCTTTGACCGAGAAGCTCGCACCTTGAGGCTGGCTGATAATGAGAGGCTTGATCTCGTCAGTCCGTTTCGTCTTAATGACCTTCGTATAATCATTAGGGTCTTTCGAAACTGGAGGATTGCCTGACTCATAAATTTTCAACACTTTCTTCGTATTCAAATCAACGAGGAAAGCTAGACCATCCATCGGATGCGCAAAGTTGTTAACCGCACCTTCAATCTTCGGACGCGGAACTGACATCGCTAAGCGCGAGCCTGGCGGCGTAAGCTCTGGACCGTAATCGCCAAGCGGCCCATCTGCGAATGACACCTTGCTTAGATCGGTTATGCCATGCCTTGCTAGAGCGGCTACAGCTTCCTTATCTTTTTCAACTATCGCTTCCGTCTGGCCCCATTCTGTGTAGAAAGGCCATCCTTCCTTCACTTCTTTCCAGTACACCACTTTATCTGTATCCAAATTGACTGTTCCTTCATACGGCTTATTTCCCTTTATAAGCGTGAAAGCTGCTTCCCTTGGCAGCTTAGAACCGCCAGCATCATCCCAAGCCCATACCCGCTGTTTATCAGGCTCCTCCAGCTTAATTTCTGAGAAATACATGTCCTTGCTGCCATATTGCGATGATTTAATTATATTCGCTGCTTCTTCTATTTCCTGCGGGCTTAGCGGATTAAGCGGATGGTAGACGATCTTATCGATCTCTGCAGCGCTTAATCGACCTAAGCCGATCGCCCCTGGAAAGATATTAATAGAAGCAATGACAACGGACGCTGCAATAACGGATACAATCATTTTTTTCTTTCTCATCGTTTCCCTCCAATTATTATTTCTCTACTATTTCTTTACTAGACCTGCCAGTAGCTCCTCGCGTCTCTCTCATCGCATCCCTCATTTTCCATTGTTTATGTTATATACTCTAACATTTGAAGGTAATGAATCACGGTCATCAAGGTAAAAGAAACTTAATAAATTACCCCCATTTCGGTAAATCTTTTCAGCAAAAAAAGCCTATCCGCATAAACAGCAATCTCCCGCTTCCATCAGGAAGCAGGAGATCGCTCATGCAGGTAGACTTCTATAAAAATTTGATTATTTTAAACTTGAATAACGAACGGCACTACAATGGTTTGACCATTTCTTTGAAATTGGCCCCACACTTTGTACAGCCCTTCTACCGGAAAACTAACGCCAAAAACGGCCTGCGGACCCGATGATGCCCAGTTAAGCGGATGGATATGAATGAATTGCTGCGTAGACTGATCAATCGCGACAACATGACCTACTGCACCAAGATAAAGCTCTAGATCCTTAATCGGCTCCCCCGTCTTCTCATCCGTAAACGTATAGGTCATCGTTAACATCGTCTGCGGTAAAATGGGTTCAGCAAACGCAAGCTCTACTCTCATACCATCAACATTCGCTGCCAGATCTTCACTTGGTTTCAAGACGGTCGTCTCGAACGCTGCGCCCTGCACCTCAACCTCCCCCATGCGCGTAAGCTCATTCATCCCCTTCGGCAAAAAATCCGCATACAGCTTATAGCCGCCTCCCGAAGGCAATGAAATCGGAACCTCGAATTCTCCTCCGCCATTATATACAGGATGAACATGCTGAAAATGCTGCAAATCCCCGCTCACAACAATAAGATGCATCAGCTTCTCGTTTGTAATCTCGTAAGCTTCAACAGCTGCCCCATTTCCATCATCAATAGAGATGGAAAGCATTGAAGAGACACCCGCAGAAGGCGTCCCTTGCGGCCATGCAACGTTCATCTTCACAGCTTTTTCCGCCGCCGTTTCCATGCCAGCTCCCGAATGCCGATGACCCAATGACAACGCATAAGGATCAAGAAAGGGGTCTGACAAATCTCCCGATGCATTAGACCAATCCACCTCTTGCAGCAGAAACGCCGTCACAAAAGCAATCATCAGCATCGTCATCATAACTGTCCACTTGTGCTTCGCCATACCCATTCCCCCACTTCGATAACATCACTATGTGGTCATTGTATAGGTACGGGGTAAATCTAAAGCCACAGCAAAGTAAAAATAAAGTAAAGTCTTTATAAAATGTAGCGACATTTCATGTCCAACATTTTACATCCCATAAACATCCATAGCCGCCTGCAGTGCCCGGCCTGCAACCAACTGATAACCGTGTCGCAGCAGAACGGCTTCCAGCGCGCCGAGCGTAAGCAGCACGTTGCGCTTGCTGCAGCTGTAGCCCATCGTGCCGATGCGCCATATTTTCCCCTTCAAGGGACCGAAGGAGCTGGCGATCTCGATGCCGTAATGATCAAGCAGCATCGAACGTACAGATTCTCCGTCTATGCCAACCGGAATTTCAATACAAGTAACGACGGTCATTTTGCAGGCGGGGTCGCCATAGAGACGCAAGCCCATTGCCTCCAAACCAGCAATCAATGCCCCTTCATGCTCACGATGCCGTGCAAAACGCGCCTCCAGCCCCTCTTCCAGCACGAGCCGCAGCCCTTCACGAAGCGCATAAAGCATGGACGTCGCTTCCGTATGATGATTAAGCCGAGCCGGGCTCCAATAGTCCTGCAGCTGACTCAAATCCAAGTAGTTGCTTTGTATCGGGCGCAGCAGCGGATCCTCCTCGTCGTCAGCGAGAAGCAGCCCTCTCTCAACCTTTTTGCGGCTGAGCAGCTTCACCTCAGCACGTTTATTGTACGTAATCGGCGCCATGCCTGCCGGTACGGATAAACACTTCTGCGTGCCGCCAATTACCGCATCGATGAGCAGCCGGTCAGTCGCTACCTCAATACCGCCAATTGTCGCAACAGCGTCCACGACGAAGAGCGCATTCGCTTCCCTGCACGCTTGCCCGATGCCTTCGAGCGGCTGCATTCTTCCCGTTGATGTCTCGCCATGCACAAGAGCTACGACATCAGGCTGATGCTCCTTTATGGCATTAACTATTTCCTCCGTTAAAAATACACTGCCCCAATCTTTCTCCAGCGTTACAACCTCAGCACCGCAGCGCTTCGCAATCTCGGTCAGCAAATGGCCGAAGCGTCCATAAATCGGCACAAGCACCTTATCGCCAGGCTCGATCAAGCCTACGAGAACAGCCTCTATCCCCGATCTCGACGTCCCATCCACAGGGAATGCCCATTCATTATCGGTCTTAAATAATTGGCGCAGCATCTCCATTGTTTCATTCATTAATGCCGTAAATTCTGGGTCAAATTGTCCCAATATCGGATACGACATCGCCCGCAGCACCCGCGGATCCACCTCGACTGGACCTGGTGTCATAATCGTACGCGGTGATGGCGCCAAATCTTTGTACAGCTTCATACTTCTTCCCCCTCATAGCCTAATCGATAGAGCAGCTCTGTCAGCACGAGTACGCCAACCGCAAGCTCACGCGGCTCTGTATACTCCTCCGGTGAATGCGATATGCCTCGTCTACTTGGAACAAATAACATCGCAGTCGGACAAATATGCTCAAACATTTGTGCATCATGCCCCGCTCCGCTAACCATTCGTTTCGAAGAAATGCCCATTTCACCACAAATATGATCCATATGCTGTTTAAGCACCTCATTCATCGGAACCGGTTCTTCCCTAAACCACTCCGTCCCTTGAATCTGCAGTTGCCTCTCACCAGCCAATGCTGTAAATCGCTGTACGACCCAGCGGCAAAAGCTATCGAGAGCCTGTTCATTGGCATGACGCGCATCTACAGTAAATACAACCTTTCCCGGAACGACATTCGGTACATTCGGAAACACCTGCAGCCTGCCAGCAGTCGCCACTAATGGCGATCCAAGCCGCATAGCCTCTTGACGCAGCGCCCCAATCATCGCACTAACCCCTTCAAGCGCATCCCTGCGCATATGCATCGGAGTTGTTCCCGCATGATTCGATTCGCCAATGACTTCAAACTTCAATCTTCGCTGGCCAGCAATTGTTTCCACTACACCGATAGCGACGCCTTCCTGCTCCAGCACCGCCCCTTGCTCGATATGGATCTCAATAAACGCGCCAATATCATGACGGCGGCTATCCCTGCCCGTTCCTTCACCAAAGCCGCATTGCTGCATCGCATCCGCAAAAAATACATCTTGAGCATCCTGCAAATGAACAATTTGCTCAAAGTTTCGTTTGCCGGCGATGCTGCCCGATCCCCAGTAAGCCATCGGAAATCGGCTGCCTTCCTCTTCGCAGAGGGATACAAGCTCCAGCGTTCGCTTCGGCTTGCCGAATTGCTTTTGCAAATAATCAAGTGCAAGCAAACCCGCCGCAATGCCATAGGCTCCGTCATAATGCCCGCCTTGAATAACCGTATCAATATGTGAGCCCGTTATAATAGAAGGCGCATCCGGATCGTCGCCTTGTAATTTTCCGAATAAGTTGCCAACGTTGTCAAACTCCGTCGTTAGACCGCAGCTCTCCATTTTGAGCGCAAGCGCTTGCTGCGTCTCCAGCCATCCCTCGGTATAAAGCAGCCGCGTTATGCCGCCTTCTTCATCCGGGCTATATGTTGCCAGCCAATTTAATACTTGCATAACCTGCGTCTCGAAATACGATAATAGCCGTTCCTTCTCTCTCGGATGGGAAAGCACACTTCGCATCATAGCTGCTCCTCCTTCCATTAACTTAAGCCTATTACCTAACCCACTCGCCTTGCATACTCTCGCTTAACCCTTCCGATTCTTCATAGACAAGGCGACCCCTTACATAGGTAGCCTTTATTTTGCAATGAAGCTCTTCACCGACATATGGACTATGCTTATGACGTTGATATAGCTGCTCCGCTTCCAGCGTATAAGACTTGTTCAAATCAATCAGCACAAGGTCAGCGTCTGCACCAATGCGTATTTCACCCTTCGAATCTTGCAGTCCAAATCGTCTTGCCGGCCCGCTTGCCAGCAGCTCGCTGATCAGCGTGAGCGGCAGCCCCCGCTTCACATGGCCTTCTCCCACAATGAGCTCTACCGAGCTTTGCGCTCCGGCGATACCGCCCCAAGCATCAAAGAAGTTGTCCGCCTCCTTCATCGAGGCTGGACAAGGCGAATGATCCGACGAAATCATATCCACTCGCCCTTCGGCAACGGCATTCCACAGCTTCGCCCGCTCCTCGGCATCTCGCAGCGGCGGAGAGCATTTCGCCACCGCTCCCTTACGGTCCAAATCAGCCGCTGTTAAAGCTAAATAATGCGGACAGGTTTCAACCGTAACGTTCATCCCGCGCTCACGCGCAGCCGTAATCAGATTAATGCCCGCCTCGCTGCTAATATGAACAAAATGAAGCGCACAGCCCGTTTGCTCCGCATAAAAGAGTGCCCGATTGATAGCCTCCAGCTCAGCAATAATAGGCCGCGAGGCCACATAGTCAGCTGGCGTCAATCGTCCTCCCGCCCGCATCGCTTGACCAAGCTTAGCAACAATCGGCTCGCTTTCGGCATGAAGGGCTAGCACCTTGCCGAGACCCGCGATGATCTTCATGCCTTCGAGCAGCGTATAATCATCCACCTCTCGAAACGCGTCCTCACTCGGATCACCAGGCGATGACATGAATGCTTTAAAACCAACCACTCCAGCTTCATCCAAAGGCGCAAGCTCATGCAGCTTGCCAGGCACCAAACCGCCCCAGATGGCATAATCCACATAGGACCGCCCCTCTGCAGCCGCCAGCTTCTGGTGCATAGCATCCACAGTGACTGTAGGCGGAATGCCATTTAGCGGCATATCAATATAGGTGGTGCAGCCGCCAGCAGCGAGAGCAGCAGACCCCGTCTCAAAGCCTTCCCACTCTCCCAAGCCCGGCTCATTCAGATGGACGTGTACATCAATCATGCCAGCCATAATGGTTAAGCCCGCTGCATCCACTACCGAATTCGCCTCTATATCATCGAGATTCTCGCCAAGCACAACAATACGTCCCGCTTTGATTCCTATGCCCAGCATCCGCACTTCATCCTTCAATACGACGCTGCCGCTTTTGATCAATACATCCAGTTTCTCTCGTCCGACCATCTCACCCTCCGCCTTTCATTGCCCAGTCACTTTTATGCCGTTTATGAGCCGAATCTGCCAAATCGCGTAGCAGCTGCGATGCTAATGAAATAAACCGCGGACAACGAGGTCCGCGGCCCTATTAACTACCTATTTGTGTAAAACTAATCATCTTCAGGAGATGAGCATGTTTTAACCGCACTCTATTACTATTTCAGCTCTATTTTTATTTCAGTTCAGTAACTATCAAGCTTGCATCCACCTCTTTCAGCAGGCTCAGATCATGATAGGTAGCTGGAGCAGGAATCGATTTGATGTTGCCGACAGATTTCAGATACTCGCCGACAGCAGGTCCGTTGCTTCCATTCACGTAGGTATCGCCAACYTCCATCGAATACACATTCCGTGACATGATTTGAGTCAGCTCTTCCTCACTAAGGTGCAGCTCAGGCGCTAATGTTTTAATCGCTTCCTCACGGTTGTCATTGATATAATCCGTCGCTTTCTTCAAAGCGCGCAGGACAGCTTTTAAAGTGTTCGGGTTTTTCTTAAGGAAATCATCTGAAACTTGGATCGTCGTATGCACGCTCATCCAATTCACATCACCTTGCTTGTCAGGAAGCTCGCTCTTCGTGCCGCTGAAGAGGAACTTGCCGCCGCCTTGAATCGCCTTCGTAATGAACGGCTCCCAAGCAGCCAACGCATCGATGTCACCCTTCTCCAAAGCGACAACCGCGTCGCTCGGTGCAAGATTTACATATTTGATTTTGCTTGCGTCTACGCCAAGCTCTTTAGCCATGTTATTGATTGCAATCGTAACGTCAGCTCCGCTTGGAATACCAATCGTTTTGCCTTCAAGATCCTTCGCGCTCTTCAGCTCAAGCTTGCTTGAACCTACAACCGCTTGCGTGCCAGCAATTTGTGCGAGCGGCGCAATGATTTTGACCGGAATGTCTGTTGATTTCAAAATAATATCCATAAAGTTCGTTTGAATACTTACAGGTGCGCTGCCGCCAGCAACCATCGGTCCGATATCCGGCCCGCTCTCGATCAGTTGACTCGTTACATTAAGCCCTTCTTCCTTGAAATAACCAAGCTTGTCGGCAATAATTTGCTGCGATGAGATTTGTGCATCACGAACACCAACTAGCGTTAGATCTTTCATCTCAAGCTCAGTGGATGCCGGCGCATTTGCATTTGCATTTGCTGGCGCCTTCTCGTTGCCGCCGCACGCAGCAAGCACAAAAGTTAACGACGTAAGGACAATTGCAGATTTAAACCATTTTCCCGATTTTTTCATTGGTATTCCCTCCACTTATCTCTTTTTAGTTGTACTGCTTCAGCTTCGTATGTAGCGTTACTTCTCGATGGCATCTCGAAGTCCGCCTTTACGCCAAGCCATTACCCTCTTCTCAACCAGCTTCAGCAGGTAAGAAAACAAGCTATATTCTAGGCCAATCAGAATGATGGCAATGAACATATTCGATATTTTAAAATAATTTCTCGCATCTACGATGATGTAGCCAAGCCCTGATTTGGCCCCCATCATCTCGGAGACGATGAGCGCTGAGAAGGATAAGCCCAGACTCACCTGCGCGCCAACGAGGAAATTCGGAATGGCTGACGGCAGCATCACTCTCGTGAAAATTTGCCGCTCCGTCGCACCCAGGCTGAGCGCAGATCGGATCAGCGTGGAAGGCACCGACTTAAAGCCGTCTAGCGTGTACACCAGCACCGGGATAAACGTCGTCCACGCAATAAGCAGCACCTTCGGAAACTCGCCGATCCCAAACCAGATAATAAACAAGGGCAGCAGCGCCAAGGTCGGAATCGGGCCAACTAAGTTAAGAATGGGCGAAAACCATCGTTCAACCGTTTTGAACTTGCTCATGATGACGCCAACCCCTACCGCCACCGCACTTCCGATAACAAAGCCAAGCGCAATTCGAATCGTACTAGAGATCAAGCTGTCTGTAATAATCCCCGTCTTCGCGAGCTCCCAGCCCTCCGATAGCAGCACGGTCGGTGCAGGAAGAAAGTTCGGATTAAAAAACTTTGCCGTTTCATTCACTCTAGAGAACAGCTCCCAAAAAACGAAAAACATTATGGATGGGAGGATGTTATATTTCTGAAAAAACTGATTCATTGCCGATGGCCGTTTGCCTCGCGCCTGCTTGCTTATTACTGTCGTCCCCGTCCGTGAAGCCTGCATGCTTCCTGTGTCCTTCACGGTAGATAATTTGGCTCCGTTCATTATGACCCCACCTTTGCTTGCGCTAGCTCCAGATGCTCCTCATCCATAAGAACCCGTTCAATGCGGCTCATCATTTCGCCAAAACCAGCAGAATGGGAAGATCGCGGATGTTTAATTCCGACCTCAAAAATTTCTGCAATTTCACCATGCTTCATCACGACAACACGATCCGCGAGATAAACCGCTTCGCTTATGCTGTGTGTCACGAACAGGATTGTTGGTTTGAGCTGACTGCAAATCTTTTGCAGCTCTACTCGCATCGTCTCTCGCGTCAGTACGTCCAGTGCGCCAAACGGCTCATCCATTAGCAAAATGTCCGGCTTGCTCGCAAGCGCCCTTGCAATGCCTACCCGTTGCTTCATACCCCCCGACAATTCACCAGGATAATGTCCGGCGTATTGTTCCAGCCCTACCAACTTCAGAAACTCCATTGCGGTTTCCTTCGCCTGTGCTTTTGGCATCTTCTGCACTTCTGGGCCGAAGGCAATGTTGTCCTTTATGGTCATCCAAGGGAATAAGGCATGATCCTGAAATACCATTCCTCTCGACTTGGAAGGCCCCTTAATTTCTTCTCCATCTACGGTAATCGCACCATCATCAGGCAGAAGGTAACCAGCAATCATATTTAACAGCGTCGATTTGCCGCATCCGCTATGGCCAAGTATGCAAATAAACTCATGCGAGTTAACTGTAAGATCTACATTTTTCAAAATCGTTCTGCTTCCAAAGCTTTTCCCAACCTGATTCACCACTAATTTCATTTGTACCAACCCCAATCCCTTGTTGTTGTCAGGTTATATAACACAAAATTGTTTTGTAGCTACATCATAATCCGAATCCATGTCATTGTCATTGTGCATAGTAGCTAAAAATATCCCATATTCCTTGCATAATCCGCACAATCATATATTTACACCCCGCTGCATAGATGATATATTGTGTCATATAATCTAACATAAAAAGCATTGGCGGTGTGGTTATGCTCCTAAAAGAACTCTTATCTCTCCCGGTATATGCGAATGCAAAAATACTTGCCGGACATGATGGCATGACAAATAGCGTCCAATCGGTCAACATCATGGACGCTCCAGATATTATTAACTATTTGAAACCGCAGGAATTGCTTCTCACGACCGGTTATGCGATGAAGGATCAACCAGAGGCTCTGCTCTCACTCGTCAAAAGCATGGCTGAATTCGGATGTGCCGGTCTAGCGATTAAGACCAAACGTTTTTTGCAGGAGGTGCCAAGCGATGTGCTTCAGTGTGCGGAAAAGCTTCATTTTCCGATTATAGAGCTGTCTCTGGCGCATTCGCTGGGTGATATATGCAACGACTCACTTAGCCATATTTTGGAGAAGCGCACGGATGAGCTGCATTATGCATTGACGACACATAAACAGTTTTCACAAATGATCATGCAGGGCAAAAGCACCGTCGATGTCATTGAAGCATTGTCGCTTCTCATCGACTCCCCGGTTATGCTGATCAATCCACAAGGCGGACTTCTACATCGTTCAAACGCTATGACAACGGATTTGTATCTTGCATTGTCGTCCGATCTTCAAGCAGAGCTGATCTCACCCTCGCTGCACAGCTCTTATAGCATCCCATTTACTTCTCCAACTTTCATTGGCGCACCTTTTACAGCTGTTGAGCTGTACCCGATTGTTACCTTTCAGCTAGAAGGATTGTTGGTCGCTTTGACGAGCGACAGCAGCAAACACTTCAGCAACTTAACGAAACATGCAATGGAACAAGCCGCCAACGTCATCGGACTCGAGCTTATCAAGAAGCAAGCGGTCAAAGAGCGGTCGCGGCGTTATAAAAATGAGTTTTTCTCCGACTTTGTTGATGGCCTCATTACCTCTGAGCAAGAGCTTATTCATCGCAGCAAAAACTATGATTTGTTGAATCATCCCGTTTACGTCAGCATTGTCGCTAAGCGCGACACCTCTTTTGATTCTTTTCGTCCGCCAAGCGCACTCGAATCTGATGGCCGCTTTATATCCGAGCGTGACCGCCATTACAATGTACTGAAAAGCGAGTTTTCGAAGCTTGATTTGCGTTTTGTACTTTTTACGAAAAATGAATACTTCTGCTTCCTTATCGCGCTTAAGGCAAAGCAAGATGCTGCCAAAGGCACCGAAGATAAGTTTTTAGGGCAGCTGAAGCAAATGGTGCTTTGCCTAAGCGAACAGCACGGCATCCCCATCTCGATTGGCATCGGGAATCCGATATCACAGCTCACACAAGTCCCTTTATCCTATAAGGAAGCGATCGAAGCGCTGCAAACAGGTTACGACGCGCGAAAGAAGCAGTTTGTCCAACCTTACCGCGCCAAAGATTTCAGCAACTTGCTGCGGATGATCCCAAAGGAGGAGCTCAAGGAATATTACGAGGAGACGTTCAAGGATTTATTAAGTATTGAAGGCAAGGAGCGCAGCGATTTAATGAAGACACTCAGCACCTTCTACGATACGCATTGTCAGCTTGCTGAAACGGCAAAGCAGCTGTTCGTGCATCGCAACACCGTCACCTATCGCCTCGAAAAATGCGAAAGGCTCACCGGCCGCGATTTGCGAGATCCCGTGGAGAGCCTTCGCTTCCGCACCGCATTTTCGATGCAGTTGATGTTCATGACAGACTAAGTGCAAACTTGAGCACTCGACTCGTATTACTTTCCACGCTGTAAGGGCATATTTGTGCTTACCAGCAAGATTTCGAGCTGATCTTATGTCAATTGCACCTAATATGCATATATATGTGCTTATTAGGTGCTAACTCTGGCACTTAGGTGCTGTTAGAGCATCCGCGCCCTTAAAGCGGTTAGTCGAGCTTGCCCACTCACACCGCTCTACCTAACCCCGCGCTTCGCCTTTTTACAGTTCAGCTTGTAGGTTTTTCCGTATGCCTTGCCGTAGCGTACGATTTTACGAAGCATCGATTGGTCATCAAGCAGTAAGAACGGGCATGGATCAGGCAGCGTATTAACTTCAAGTATCCATGGCTTAAGTTCGCGATCAAGCGCAAGATCAACACCTAATTCCTTAATGCCGGGATAAGTCTGGTGGAGCTTCATTGCGGTGAGAACGCCAAGCTTATCCATCCCATTCAACATACGCCGCCTCACTGGCGCACTCATATAACGCCTCAGCAAATACCCCGTTGGATAAATCGTTCCTCCCTGACTGCCATTCGTTACAATTTTTCGAGGATGTGCTACTCTGCCCAAAGTTCCCGTCGCCTCCCAACCCCCGTGCGGCGACTGCTGCACCACGAGCCTTATATCAAACGGACGCCCCTTATGCCTCAGCAAGCGAATCCCTTTTTGCACTAGGTAAGCCTTCCTTTTCGAATCTCTCAAAATAGACTGATAAGCCGCTTTATAGGTGAAAAAAGCCAACCTTTTCTCTCCAAGCTGGTACGAATAGGGCCGAAAGCCCTCCTCGTCAAGCACTACCCTCATCACACCTCTCCCCTGTCCACCTCTGATCGGCTTTACATACACCATCCCCCACTGTTTTAACATTTTAAGCAGGCTCTTCCTTGTCATCATCTCCGCTTCCGGCAAATGATTCTTTAACACCGAGTCACGTCTCATCACTTCCGATTTGGCCCACTTATCCGCAACCGTACGACGATGTTTTTTCATAAACGATATAGCAGCCACCCTCTCTCTCACAATATACTACTGCCTCATGATTCACTCTTATTAGCATACGAAGCTTGAACGAAATGGATGTAGGCGTTTGTCCCCATAATCAGAACCTAGAGGCGCAAACAACATATGCTTAATTAACGCATTCATTCGAGATATTTGTCCTACAGGAGGCTCAACACCAAATGTCACCATTAGCTCTGCTTCATCCGCATATCAAGCGAATCGTCCAGCATCACCCCTGGTACAACACCCTTCTTCAACAGGATGGAATAGATCCGCAAGTTTGCCAGTTGTCTGATCTTCCGCTCATCACGTCGGACATTTTGGAGCAGCATTATTTTACAGGGAGAGCTCGAGAAGAGGAAGGTTTGTCCGTTTACAGAACCTCAGGCACTTCATCAGGCGTTCGCAAGGCGATTTATTATTCAAAGGAAGATGACGAGAGTTATATCGATGCAAAAACAGCCTGCTTTCAGGATTGGCTGACCGCCAGCGCCAGTGCAGCCAGCACTGCCGCTGAGCCTCCCATCCCTATTCGCAGAGCATTAGCCGACATGGGTACAGGGCATGCAGCAAACACAGCGCTGACCATCTTTGAGCGGCTTGGCCTAGCGGCAGACTCCCTGTCGTTCTCGCTCCCGATTGAAGAGCATATTGCGAGGCTGGAATCTTATCGACCAGAGCTTCTTTATACGATGCCGTCGATTTTGGATGCTATCGTCTCTCACGCGAAGGAACCAAAGCAGTTTGGCATCAAAAAAATAATAGTAGTCGGCGAAATCGCACCGCTCCAGTGGCAGCACAACATGGCCGAACGGTTCGGAATCGAGCCGCAGCATATTTTAGACACGTATGGCTCGATTGAAGTAGGAGCAATCGCCTCCTATTCACATGAGCTTGGGCTATATGTCATCGCTGATGGCATTTATGCCGAGGCAATACCGGCGGAGCAAATCGACGACAGCTTTGAACCGCTGAAAGAGAACGAAGCCGTTCTCGTATTGACCTCTTTTGTACGTTCATTGTTCCCAGCTATGAGGTACGTCACCTACGACGTCGTGCGTGATTTTCAAACCATCTGCATAGACGGCAAGCAGCTGCAATGCTTCAGCTGTATCTCCAAGCGAATCGGCACGGATTTGAAGCATGGGGAAAAAATCAGCCTATACGATATCGAAAATGTCGTACACCAATACATCCATGACGCACAGCTTCGAGTAAGACTCCGTGAGAATAAGCTGCTTGTTCATATTCAAAGCAAATCGCTGAAAGATGAAATGCTTGTCCATATTAAGCATGCTATCGAGCATAAAATTGGGGACATTGGACAAATGATTCAAAATCGCATGCTTGAGGGCATTTCGGTAACACGCGCAGCGGAAAATGAACAACTTGAACGCGGGACGGTGAAATCCAAAAAAATTTATTTTTAAGGGGTGTTAGCCTTTGGAGAGAAATTTGTTGTCCATCATCGGGAATACGCCGCTCGTTCAGCTCTCGAAGCTGTTTGCGAACGATCGCGGCATTAAAGTATTCGCAAAGCTTGAATTGCTAAACCCAGGAGGCAGCGCCAAAGACCGATCCGCCGCCCGTATTATTAATAAAGCATGGGATGAAGGCTTGATCGGGCCCGGCTCCGTCATCATTGAGTCCAGCTCAGGGAATATGGCGATTAGTCTCGCTGCCATCAGCTCCTACCTCGGCATGAAATTCGTAAGCGTCATTGATCCGAAGGCGACGCAGCAAAATATCCGCATCATGCGTGCTTATGGCGCAGAGATCGAACTGGTTGAAGAGCCTGATATTGTGACAGGTGAGTTTCTGCCCGCAAGGTTAAATCGAGTACAGCAATTATTAGAGCGCATTCCCAATAGCTTCTGGCCGAATCAATATGCGAATAAAAACAACTATTTGTCTCACAATGAGGGTACGATGCACGAAATTGTTGAAGAGCTGGGCCATGTCGATTTTGTTGTCGGCGGCGTCAGCACCTGCGGCACCATGTTAGGCTGCTCGCAATATGTGCGCGAGCATAAGCTATCCACGAAAGTGATAGCTGTCGATGCGGCAGGTAGCGTTATTTTCGGAGGAGTGAACGGCAACCGCCGCTTCCCGGGACTTGGAACAGGTATCATACCGCCCTTTGCCCAGACGAGGTTTATGGATCAAGCTATAAAGGTAGCCGATAAAGATATGGTCGATGGCTGCAGACTGCTCGTTGTGCAGGAATCGATTTTGGCAGGACCTTCCTCTGGCGCGATTATCCATGCCTTAAAATCGATCGAGCACGAGCTGCCCGATGATGCCATATGCGTCGTTATTATACATGATCGCGGAGAGCGATACATGGATACCGTATTCAACGATGAGTGGGTAAAGCAGCAATTCGGCTGAATCCGCTCTGAAATTTAGCACACTCCCTAATCCAAAAACGAGAGGAACATGACCGTGCTATATCTCGGCGATGAACATATTCGCACTATCGGATTGCACTGGGAAGAGCTTGTTGACAGCATAGAGGTTGCGGTGCAAATTATCGATTCAGGCGATTATGCACAGCCGATAAAGCCCTACCTGCGTTATCGCAATCCAGCTAATCGCATCATAGCTATGCCTGCTTACATCGGCGGGTCGGTAAAGACTGCCGGTATGAAGTGGATCGCCAGCTTCCCAGGCAATATCGACGCCGGTTTGCCAAGGGCACACAGCGTCACACTGCTCAACAACGCAGAAACAGGCATTCCTTACGCCATGCTGGGCACCCCGCTGCCGAGTGCTGCCCGGACAGCTGCAGTCAGCGGTTTATTCATCCGCCATTATCTAAAAACACGCACCGCATCAAAAAGCTTAAAGATTGGAATCATCGGCTTCGGACCTGTAGGCCGGCTTCATTATGATATGTGCTGTCGCCTATTCGGAGAGCATTTAGAGGATATACAGGTGTATGATATACGCGGATGCGAGCTGGATAACCCTGACCTCGCTGCTGTGGACGCTGCTCTGCGCCACCGTACGCGTCTCGCCAGCAGCTGGCAGCAGTTATATAACGAGTGCAATCTCATTATTAATTGCACAGTAAGCTCTCAGCGTTATATCGATACTCCTCCCGCTGAAGGCACTCTTCTGCTCGATGTTTCTTTACGGGATTATACAGCTGCAGCTATAAGCAGCATTAACGCGATTATCGTCGACGATTGGAATGAGGTTTGCCGCGAAAATACTGACATTGAGCTGCTGCATCTTGAGAGCGGCTTAACAGAAGCACAAACCAGCTCCCTAACCGATGTGATCTGCCGCGAAGCGCTTGCCAGCATCTCCGATTCGGAGCCTATATTATTTTGTCCGATGGGTATGGCCGTGTTTGATATGGCGATAGCCGATTATTTCGTCCAGCGAGCGCAAGCGCTTGGAATCGGACTACAGCTTAAGTAATGCTCCCAGCGGCAAGATGGCTATATGCCGCTTCACGGGTATACAAAAAAGGATGACACCAGCGGCACGCATGGCATCATCCTTTTTTTCGTTGGTGCTATGATGTGATAGGAGGCAAGCCTGCTCGATTAAGCAGATTGACCAAGTCGATTGACTGGAAATGAATATACCCTCGAACGTTCTCCAGCCTCAGCCGCTTCTTCGCTAGCTTTCTTCGCATTGGTCAGCTCCATAAACCAAGCCTCGTCCCATGTATCTAAAGCTAAGTCAATTGCATTTTGAAAAACCTGCGCATCATTTATAGTAATTTCGGATACGTTTTTGAGCCATGATGAACGAACGGCTACAGTTTTCCCTATAACCTCTACGTTATCCGACTTTACAACGCTCACGGTTACAAATCCTTGCAAAATATCGATGGTTTCGACAAAACCATGAATGAGCTCGCCATCTTTTGTTTTACCTTGTACCCAATCGCTTATGTTGAATTTCATCTCCAAACACCACCTATCCCTAATAGTAAGAATACCCGTTTAACTGTAACTTTTTTTGGTACACTTGCTTTAAAAAAGTAGACGCTTCTTTTATGATTAAGCTACGTCCTATTGGTGACTTCCATACTGTAAGTTTAATGATTACAGTTACCTTTGTCAAGTTGTTCATGAGAAATGGACGTTATGGCTTTAACGCCCAGCTTCCCACTACAATAATATGCGGTTTAGCTCCAGCCCCAGAAGAAACCGTCTCTCTCCCAAGCGGCCTTTCCCTTATGAAGCTTACGGAACATTTTTTTCACTTCTTTGTCGATTGAAGCGTTGCCGTGCTCATTCACATATATAAACGATTCGCCAAAATGGCTTTTTATATGCTCAACTGCGGCGCTTTGATGCAAAATCCCTTTTTCCTTCAATTCGTTCAGCATCCATTCTGCAACCTCATTAGCAGTATAAGACATCGCTCTCACTCCTCCATTAAATAAACGCTGTAACTATAGCACACTTCGTCCTCCCTCTACAATATAAGGAGTCGCTGTGCGCATTGACAGTGTATTGTCCATTCCTCTATATTATATTTATCACAATTTAATTTTGTTAAACTTAGAACATTAGCTCATTGCCTTTTAAACAAACAAATTCACCTTCCCACGGAGGACAACAACATGGACAGCAACGAAATTTTAAAACTGGACAATCAAATATGCTTCGCTTTTTATGCCTGCTCTCGAGAGATCACTAAGCTTTATCGCCCAATGCTCGAGAAGATCGACCTTACCTACACGCAATACGTTACAATGCTCGCCCTATGGGAGCAGGACCATGTTACGGTAACCGCGCTTGGCAATAAGCTTTATCTCGACTCAGGCACGTTGACCCCGCTTCTTAAGAAGCTGGAAGCTGCAGGACATATTACGCGTACGCGTGACCGCAACGATGAACGCAGCGTATTGGTGGAACTCACAGCGCAAGGCCGAGCATTAAAGGAACAAGCCGTCGATATTCCTCATCAGCTCGCATGCAAGCTTGACGGCACACCTGAAGAAGGTGCTGCATTGCTGGAACAAATGCATCAGTTCCTAGACCGAATACAGCAAGGATCAGCTAGAGCATAACGGAAAAAGACAGCTGCCCATTACTTATTCTGAAGTTCTGAAGGGAGCAAGCCATGACATCATCTACGGTTAGGCCATTTGGCCAAACGAGTTTGCAGTTATCTCCGCTTGGCCTTGGCTGCTGGCAATTCAGTAATGGCAAAGGGCTCGTCGGAAAGTTTTGGCCCGCTCTGAAGGGCGAAATCATTAATGATATCGTAAAAACAAGCTACGAAGGCGGCATTAACTGGTTTGACACCGCTGAAATTTACGGAAACGGCCAATCCGAGCAGCTGCTCGCCAGCGCTTTGCGCGAAGCCCTGCCAGCAGAGGATAAGGTCTATATTGCGACCAAGTGGTGGCCGGCAATGCGTACCGCCAGCAACATTGGCCGTACAATTGATGTGAGAATTAAACAGCTTGAGGGGCGTACAATCGACCTTTATCAAGTCCATCAGCCCTTCTCCTTCTCTTCAGTGAGCAGTGAGATGAAGGAAATGGCGAAGCTGGCCGCTGCCGGAAAAATCAAAAATATAGGTGTAAGCAATTTCTCCGCTAAACAAATGCGCGAGGCCGATCGCGTTCTGCGAGAGCATGGCTTGCAGCTCGCCTCCAATCAAGTAAAATACAGCCTACTTGACCGCCGCATCGAGAAAAATGGCATTCTCCAGACGGCGCAAGAACTTGGTTGTGCAATCATTGCTTATTCTCCACTTGAACAGGGTATATTAAGCGGGAAGTTTCATCATGATCCTTCTTTGATCAAAGCAATTAGCGGCCCGCGCAAATGGAGCTCCGCTTTTCAAACAAACGGCCTAAAACGCTCTAAGCCGCTTATTGATTCGCTTGAGCAGGTAGCTGCTCGTTATGAGGCTACCGCRACACAAATCGCGTTAAATTGGCTCATCCACGCTCATGGAGATACTGTATTCGCGATTCCCGGAGCATCAAAAATTCACCACGCCGAGCAAAACGTGAAAGCTATGCGTTTTAAGCTGACAATAGATGAAATTAACGAAATTAGCGAAGCTTCAGCACTTGCAGCTCGCTAATCCAGCCTCTCGATTCAAAGCAAGGAATGCAGGGTATAAGTACATGTAACCTCATTCTAGCTTAGATACGAGAGGAGAACTCCCCTATGACGACAGCCATTGGAGTATTTGACAAAGAAGAAGGTGTCTTGGAAGCGATCAAACGGTTTCAAGCAGCGAGAACAAATAGACATAATCTTAGAATCGTTCTGAAGAACAAGGAATCGGCTCCGCTTCTTGTTTCCGATTCAAGCATCCCTATTGAGGAAGTTTATGAAATTCGAGAAGCGCAAGAGGTGAACCAATCCGGAACAATTACTCCGCTTAGCGCCGCTCCATTTGCAGCAGGTTCAGGTTATACCGCCGGAAGCACTGGCCTAAACGGCGGCCCTACCGGCATTGCCGCAGGCGCCGTGAAGCTCGATAATGAGCCTGATACTAAAGACGTACTCCACGATATTGGCATAGAAGACAAATTCATCGAACCGTGCAAAGAAGCTGTCGATCAAGGCTACTACTTGCTAGTGGCTGACACTGATAACGAAGCCGCAGCAGGAGCCCTGCTACTTCAGTCGGGTGCATATAAAGTTCTTTATTAAAAGCAAGCCAGAGGCTGTCCCTAGCAAATAGGGGCGGCCTCTTATTCATTTACAGACCAATAAAAACAGCCTCTGGGCACAAGCTAACTCACCTCTATTTATTTCATTTGACACCTCTATATAGATTGAGTACAATTAAATTACAAAAAATATAAAATCGGTTGATGGAGGTTGTTCCTATGTCCTTATACAATATTGAAGTAAAGACCATTAGAGGCGAAAATCAGACTCTAGCCCCTTATAAAGGCAAGGTCATGCTCATCGTAAATACAGCTACCAAATGCGGCTTCGCCCCGCAATTCAAAGGTCTTCAAAAACTTCATGACACCTACAATAAACAAGGCTTTTCTGTACTAGGCTTCCCCTCATCGCAATTCGCCAATCAAGAGCTTAGCGACGACAGCAAGGTTGCAGAAGCGTGCGAAATCAATTTCGGAGTATCGTTCCCTTTATTCTCCAAAGTGGATGTAAACGGCAGCACTGCGCACCCTTTATTCCAGCACCTGACGAATGAAGCACGCGGCTTCCTCGGCACAAGGTCGATCAAATGGAATTTCACCAAATTTCTTGTCGACCAGAACGGCAAGGTATTAAAGCGCTTCGGATCAAAGGATACGCCTGAGAAAATCGAACGATATGTACAGAAGCTGCTGTAAAGTTCTGCTTAGGTCTTAACCGCTTCAGTTAATATATCCCGCAAATAAAGAAGCCTTCTTCCCCACTCAGAGCGTGGATAAGAAAGCTTCTTTTTTAATTGCCGCAATATTCGCGTTACTGCTGCGAGCATGAAAAAACAATCGGATGATCACTTCTTTTAGCGATTAACCACTACCTTTGTCAGCCGTGCAGGAGAGCATGTTTTCGGCACGAATAACTCTAGTAATTAATAAGCGAGGTGATGACAATGGCGTTGTTAAAAACCAAAGAAGCCGCTCAGCTTCTTGCTGTCAGTGAAACAACAGTCAGACGTTGGATATCCCAGTTCCCCTCTTCTTTCGGCAAGGATACGCTCGGTCACTATACCTTTGATGAGACGGCTCTTCATAACCTGCAGCTGATTAAGCAAGAATTGGAGGAAGGGATCAGCCTGCAAGACATTAATCTTTCTCCCATTCCACAAGATCTGCAGGCATCTGTACCTGTATACGAGGATCGCGAGGAACTGCTCCACCGACTGAGCCGTTTGGAAGCTTCCCTGTCTCAGAAAGCGGATGAAGTCGTCACTTACCAGCTGCTCAGCCACCGGCAGGAGCTCGACGAGCTTAGGCTCGTTCTGACTCAGCTAACCGCAAGCATGGACGCACTGCAATACCCTCAGCAGCATATCGCCGCCGCATCGCTCCCAGCAAAGGATCGTACCAAACGACGCAAGCTGATCAGCATCCTATTCCCTTTCCTATAACGACTATTCCTCTAGCTCTCGTAATGTCATGACGGGCAGCCAAGATAAAGAAGACGAGTACAACTTGGCTGCTCCAATATAAAACTTTTTAACTTATCGATCCTCATCCACTTACCTTTTCTAAAATATAAATAGCTTCATCGACGCTCATTTCCCTTTCGACCCGCTTCTCCATATCCTTCAAGCGTACTAAGCCTGCCTTCCATTCCGCCTCTCCCACCAGAAGAGCGTAACGTATACCGCTGTTCGCTACCGAAGCAAGTATATTTTTCAGCTTTCGTCCGCTAGAATCGAGCTTCACTCGAATGCCGCTCGCACGCAAATCCGCTGCGGTTTGCAGCAGTTCTGCCGCCGTTACGCTTACGGGAATGAGCACTACGTTAACCGAAGCCTTCGCTGCAGCTGCGTAACGTTCTTCAAGCAAAGCCATAATTGACTCCATCCCAAACGACAAGCCGACCGCTGCATACTCAGCATCATCCCTGCCTATAAGCTGTCCAATAATGGCATCATACCGACCGCCGCCGCCAAGGCTCGATGCGAAGCCGTTCGAAGCATCAAATATTTCATAAACCGTACCTGTGTAGAAAGATAACCCGCGTGAGAGAAAAGGGTCAAACACACAAACAGACTCTAATCCAAGCTTGCACAAAATATCACGAACCTCGATTACTTCCTGCGCCCCAGCACTATATTGCAGGTCATATTTATCTATCAACGTCTCTAGTGTAGGCTCCTCCAGCTCAATCAACTCTAAAATCGCAGCAATGACCCCGCCAGCCAAACCCTTCTCAGCAAGCTCCGCCTTCACACTGTCTATTCCGATTTTTGCGAGCTTATCCAAAGTCAGCATAACCGACAACGAATCCGCCCCCTCGACGCCAATTGCTGTAAGCATTTCGCCAAGAAACCGCCTATTATTCCATTTTAATTGGATATCCAGCTCCAGGGTGTGAAACACATCGACAGCCAGCTGCATCAATTCCACCTCAGCTTCCGGCCCCTTCACCCCAACAACATCCACATCACATTGCAAAAATTCTCGCAGCCGCCCGCGTTTAACGGGACCGTCACGGAACACCTTCCCCATTTCATATCGCTTGAAAGGCAATTCAATACTCGGATTTAATGCCATCACCTTGGCAAAAGGGATCGTCAAATCATAGCGCAAGCCTAATCGTCGTTTTCGCTGATCTGTAAGCTGGTACATTTCCTTAACAATCTCATCGCCGCCTGCATATTTGGATGTCAAGAAAGCAAGATCAGTCAGCTCGGTAGACACCATCTCATCAAAGTCATATAGCTCAAACTTTTCCCGCAGAGTCTCCTGAATCTTTCTTCTAAGCGCTTGCTCCCTGCCGTAATAATCATAGGTTCCCTTTACATTTTGCATCACGATCATTCCTCTCACTACGTTATTGGAATAAAAAAAACGCGCAGGACCTCTTGGTCCTGCGCGCATCGTATGCTGCAGGGAGGCCAACGCGAGAAGCGCTAGCCCACCCTGAATGTTGATCAGGGGTGCTAACGCTTGGTGAAATGATGAAGCTGATTCAATTGGAATGTGTACATAAGACCCAATCCCTTCGACTGAATTAATGTGATTATAGCGAATCAGCGCTTGTCGCGCAAGACCTTAAGCTTATTAGAGACTTTCAACACAATGATAACTCCAATGGATTCGCATTTAAATCACGCAATATGATATTATACAAGTTGGATATAAAAGGTGAATGCTGCGCGAACCGGATCGTCTCAAGGTCATTTGCATTCGCAAATTTAAGGAGGATATTGAAATGCTGTTTAAGAACAAACGTCTTGGGATCATGCTTCTTCTTGCACTAACTCTGATTATTGTAGCATCAGGCTGCGGCGCAAACGGGAGTAATGAGAAAACAGGATCAGGCAGTGGCAACACAAGCACAACTCCCCCTACTGAAGCACCTGCTGAGGAAGGCCCTGAGCTTCTTGGCTCGGACAAGCATCCTGTTGTAACGATTGAACTTAGCAATGACAAAATCATTAAGCTTGAGCTTTACCCAGAGGTTGCACCTAATACCGTAAACAACTTTATTTCTCTTATTAATAAAGGCTTCTATGATGGCGTTATTTTTCACCGCGTGATTCCAGGGTTTATGATTCAAGGCGGAGATCCAGAAGGTACTGGCACCGGTGGTCCAGGATACAGCATTCCAGGCGAATTTAACAGCAATGGTTTCGAGAACAAGCTGAAGCATACTCGCGGTGTTATCTCCATGGCTCGTACGAATGATCCAGATTCTGGGGGCTCGCAATTTTTCATCATGCATGCTGATGCACCTTCACTCGATAATGAATACGCAGCTTTCGGAAAAGTAACCGAAGGCATCGAAGCGGTCGATGAGGTTGCCAATCAGAAGGTCGGCCCAGGCGATATGCCGGAAACACCGATTTCGATGAAAAAAGTAACTGTAGACACGCTCGGCATGACGTTCGAAGAACCAGTTAAGACGAAATAAGAGAAGGGCTGAGCCCTTCTCTTTTTTTATTACCTAGAATATAATATATTCATTAATCAATTAATGTTTATAGTAATAACCCGATGTTAACCTAGGAGGATTTTCTACTTGAGAAAACAAACCATTATTTTGTTAACGGTATGCATAATGACATTTATGAGCGCTTGCAGTGGAAATAACGCCGGAAATGCAGCTCCACCAGCGGAGAGCAATCAGCCATCCGCAGCTAGCCATACTTCAAACCAACCAAAAACGGAAGCGGTTACAGTGGAGGAGCCTCTATTCACTAACGCCTCCGTTCATGATCCGTCGATTATCAAAGTTCGTGATACCTTCTATATTTTCGGCTCGCATCTCGCTGCGGCGAAGTCGAAGGATCTCATGGCCTGGGAGCAGCTGAACTCCAGTGTCTATGAAGGGAATCCCATCATACCGGATGTACTGACAGAGATGAGCGAGGAGCTAGCTTGGGCCGAGACTGATACGTTCTGGGCAGGCGATGTCATCCAATTGCCGGACGGCAAATTTTATATGTATTACAGCATGTGCAAAGGCGACTCGCCTCGGTCGGTGCTTGGATATGCGGTTGCCGATCAGGTTGAAGGGCCTTATAAAAATAAAGGCACGATTCTCAAATCGGGCATGTGGAATGAGTTGAGCGAGGATGGAACGTTGTATGACGCGGCAGTACATCCAAACGTAGTCGATCCAAATTTGTTTTATGATAAAGACGGCATTCTATGGATGGTTTATGGCTCATACTCCGGCGGTATTTTTATTATGAAAATGAATCCAAAAACAGGTCTGCCCTTTCCCGATCAAGGCTACGGCAAACGACTGCTCGGCAACAATCACAGCCGCATCGAGGCGCCTTATATGATGTACAACAAAGAAACGGACTATTACTATTTATACCTTTCCTATGGCGGACTAGACTCCACAGGCGGATACAACATTCGTGTGGCACGCTCAAAAAATCCCGACGGCCCGTTCCTCGATTCAGAGGGCAAGGAAATGATCGACGCATTTGGCGCCTTCGGAACGCTGTTTGATGATGCTTCTATTGTGCCTTATGGAGTGAAGCTCATGGGAAATTTCCAAATGGACAATGTCGACGGAGAAATTGCTAATATTGGGACGGGTTATACTTCACCTGGCCATAACTCCACTTACAACGAGCCTGACACGGGTAAAATGTTTATTATTTTCCACACTCGTTTTCCATCTCGCGGAGAAAGCCACGAGATAAGAGTCCATCAAATGCTTATGAACACGGAAGGCTGGCCTGTTGTCGCGCCTCATCGTTATGCAGGCGAAACCGCAGAGAAAGTGAAGACCGAGCAAATCATCGGCGAATACAAATACGTGAACCATGGCAAAGACATTACGGCTGATGTAAAACCAGCAACACTGCTTTCTCTCAACAAAGACGGCACAATCTCCGGAAGCACAAGCGGCTCATGGAAAAGCACCGGCGCTGTTACTATCGATCTTACAATTGATGGTTCGCTGTATCACGGCGTCTTACTCCGTCAGTGGAATGAAGGCACACTCAGCTATGTGATGACATTCAGCGCACTATCCAAAGAAGGAGCTGCCGTTTGGGGCAGTCACGTCTCCAAAGAGTAGCTTTTATATTACTTTGACAAGTCACTAACCTGATTCTTTGGCCTGATCCCCGTTAATCTTCATCTCCTTTGGGTGGTGGGAAAGGGCGCATGCGTGTATTAGGATATGGCGTAAAAAAAGCGGTTCTTAAAGGTTCTAATCAACCTTTAAAAACCGCTCTTTTTCTGTTTAAGCCATTATTTGTTTTTAAGCATATTCATAATAACCGTAATCGCGTCTGCCCGCGTTGCTGTAGCTTTTGGCGCAAAGACATTGCCCGTACGGCCCTGAATGATGCCTTTATCGCTAACCGCTTTAATCGCACCCTTCGCCCATGCCGGGATATCCTTGTTATCAGCAAAGCTGGTTGTCGCATTCGGATCTAACGTTAATCCAGCACCGCTTGCAATCATTGACACCATTTCCATACGCAAAATGTTTGCGCCCGGACGGAAGGTTCCATCTGGATAGCCGCTAATAATGTCCGCTTTGACCGCTTGTGCAACAGCTTCCTTTGCCCAAGTCGCAATTTTATCATTATCAGCAAAGGCAAGCACCGAGCCTGCACCATCCGCTTTCAACGCACCCATCAGCATAACGGAAAATTCCGCACGTGTTACGGTTTTATTCGGTTTAAAAGTACCGTCTTCATATCCCTTCACAATTCCGGATGCGACCGCCTCTTTAATAGCAGCCTCTGCCCAGTGCTTTGATATATCTGTAAAAGAAGGCACTTCTTCAACTTTCTTGTCTACAGCGAATACAGCAAACTTAGTAAAATGATCAGATTGTACAGTAATAAAGTTATCCTTTACCGTACCACCCATCTCTACCCATTGCTTCTTCACCTCATCGTAATAGAATACGGACGCCGTCTGACCACTCTTGATCAAAGCGGTATCAAACTTAAAGGTCAGCGTGACTGGAACGAAGAAATCAGCTGATATCGACTTGAGTATTTCAAAAATAGAAGACACTCGCTTGCTCGATGGCTCAACAATGCCGCCCGTTTCAGTCAGTTTCTCGATAGAAAGCAGCATTTGCTCCTTCGTCGCACCCGCTGGAATAGATACAGTAACGCTATCATCCAAGCCAAGCGTACCTGCGCTGCCCGCACCAATCGAGACCTGTCCTTTATTTGGTACATTGCCACCCGAACCACCTGTACCACCTTCTACTGGAGGAGTTGGAGTTGGAGTTGGAGTCGGTGTAGGTGTTTCAGGCGTTTCAGGCACATCAATCTTAATATCTTGCGTCCCTACCGTTTCAAACCAGTTCTTCACTGTAGCAAAATCATTCGAGAATGCCAGCGAAAGCATAAGCATGATGCGTGCATGCTGCGGGTTTAAATTATCTCCGGCAATAATGCCGTTTCCGCCGCCAGTGATCGTTCCAGAACCCGTTCTAGTCGTCGATACGAATGTAACGCCATGATCCTTAATCGCTGCGGACCGCGCCGCGCTCATCTTCGACGAAATACCAGCCGCCCCAGTGCCGGCTGTTACAATCCCTTTGGCTCCATCAGCTACTAAAGCACGAATGGCACCGCCGCCGGCTTCTTGGTAGCTATAAACGATTTCAACGATAGGCAAATTGTCCTTCGAAATATTTTTCAATGCAAACGGCGTTTTCCAATCCGCTTGTCCAGCTTTGAGCGCCCTAGCATTCAGACGATACATACGTACCGCTGCATCATCAACGTAACCAAGCACGCCGAACATCGGTGTCTCAAACGTATCCGTCCGGTGCGAATTGCTCTTTGTTACTTCGCGTGCCGCATGAATGACATCGTTTAGCATAACGACCGTGCCGAACCACTTTGTTTTGCCGCTCCCCGCCACCTTAATTGCTTGATACAGGTTGGCCGGAGCATCCGTTCCAACGACATCCCAAGGCCGCATTGAACCCGTGACAACTACCGGCTTCTCGCTTTGAACAGTTAGATCGAGAAAATAAGCAATTTCCTCCATCGTGTCCGTACCTGTCGTAACAACTGCACTATCATAAATTTCAAGCGCAGCATCCACCGCAAGGGAGAGATCATACAGGTCCTTCATACTGTAGCCGCTCGAGCCCTTGTTGCCGAATTGATAAGTAGAGACATCCGCTATTTTATTTTTCCCAGGCAGCTGAGCTACCATATCCGCCATTTTATACGTTCCTGCAGCATAGCTTTGGAAATTAGTAGGATCATTATTACTCGCTTTACCAGCAATCGTCCCGCCAGTCGCCACTACAATGACATTTGGCAATGGAGAAGCTTTATGCTCCTCGGATAATGCCGGGATATCAAAGGTAGGCAGCTGAGGTGCTGCAGTCTCGGCACGAACTGAGCCGGCATAGCCAGTCAGTATCGTACTGAGGAGAGCCATAATGAGGAGGGGAATGAAAACTTTCTTTGCTGTAGTTGATTCACTTCTTATGGTCATAACCGTACTCCTCCCCCTAATTATGGCGTCACTGGTGCTGTTTCAGGCGTTGTTTCTGTAACAGCCGGAACTTCTGCTTCCGGTGTAGGAACAACAACGACAGGTTCCGTTACAACAGGCTCTTCGATTGGTTCTTCAACCGTCGTGCTTAGTACCGTATTTTCATCAACTGAAATTTCTACATCCTGTGTGCCAAAAGTCGTGAACCAGTTTCTAATCTTGTTTACATCGTTTGTAAATGCTAGGGACAGCAACAACATCATACGAGCATGCGCCGCATTCAAGTTGTCTCCGCCAATAACACTTCCGCTGCCGCTATCATAGATAGAGCCTGAGCCTGTTCTTGTTGTCGATACAAATACGACACCTTTATCCTTAATGGCCGCGGAACGTGCAGCACTTAGCTTCGACGAAATGCCGCCAGCGCCTGTTCCTGCGGTTACAATTCCCTTCGCTCCGTCTTCCACCAAGCCGCGAATAGCGCCGCCGCCCGCCTCTTGATAGCTGTATACGATTTCTACTATCGGAAGACTATCTTTGGAGATGGTTTTCAAATCGAATGGTGAAGCCCATGCTGGTGTGCCTGCTTTTGCCGCTCTAGCAGGAGCACGGTAAATACGAACAGCCGGGTCATCCACATAACCTAGTGCACCAAACATCGGAGCATCAAAAGTATCGGTACGGTGTGAATTTGACTTCGTAACTTCACGCGCCGCATAAATGACATCATTCAACATGACCACTGTTCCAAACCATTTTGTTTTACCGCTGCCAGCTAGTTTAATAGCTTGATAGAGATTAGCAGGCGCATCCGTTCCAATAACATCCCATGGACGCATAGAGCCTGTAACAACAACCGGTTTTTCACTGCGAACGGTTAGATCGAGGAAATACGCGATTTCTTCCATCGTATCCGTACCCGTCGTTACAACTGCACTATCATAAATCTTAAGAGCTTCGTCTACCGCAAGCGATAGATCATAAAGATCTCTAATACTATAGCCGCTCGAACCCTTGTTACCGAATTGGTAGGTAGAAACATCAGCTATTTTATTTTTCCCAGGCAGCTGAGCAACCATATCTGCCATTTTATAAGTACCAGCCGCATAGCTCTGGAAGTTAGTAGGATCATTATTGCTTGCTTTACCCGCAATCGTTCCTCCTGTTGCAACAACAATAACATTAGGAAGACTTGAAGCTTGATGTTCAGCGGATAGGGCCGGAATATCAAATGTCGGCAATTGCGGCGCTTCCTCCGCGCGTACAAAATCCGTTTTTGTCAGTACCCCTACCATCGCTGCAAGCAATGAAAGTACAAGCAGTGGAATTAAAATCTTTTTCGCTATCTCGCTCTTTACAACTCGTGTCATGTTTAACTCCTCCTATGCGATATAATTCTCTCTTTCTTCTACATCAGTCTATTTCATGTTATATAAGTTAACAAATCATTAAAGTAGACAAAAAAGCGTAACCATCGAGGTATAACTCTACTTTTCACTCATTTGTGCTCATATCCTTACTAAATTGAAGAAAACATATGTTAGTTTTATTTACATGAATTAACGAGATTACTAGATTAATGCTCAGTATAAAAAAGGATTCTATAAATCAGTTTCAGTGTAAGAATTAGTAAGATAGACACTGTTTTTTATTCTCTATTTGTATTTAGGAGGGACATATGTCACTTATAATGGCGACACCTATGTAGCCAAATGGTGGACGATGGGAGAAAGGCCTGATCAAGGCGGCGTCTGGAAAAAAGCTAAACAACCCATGTAGCCGAATAGGGGCAGCTTCGTTATTTTAGCGAAGCTGCCCCTATTTTCTTTGTCTAAAATGGATCATTAAATCTCCCTGTTGACACTTATAGTACGCAATGCTATGGTGGACGTCAGAAGGCATTCTGCTATCGACGCGGGGTGCCTATCTGTATATTTATTTGGTAAGGGAGGACACAACGAATATGATTCAAGTAAAAGAATTTATTGATACCGATTCTGTTTTTGCTGAAAAAAGAGCAAATGAGTTTTTGGCAGAACTGAGCGACGATCAAGTCATTAATATTTGCTACGGCTCCATGATCAAAACAGCCACTTCAGGCAACACTTATCAGCGCAGCACTATACTTGTCGTTTATAAGCAAAGCAAAGAGAAGGAATAAAGAAAGCGGGTGATCCCATCATTAAGCCTCGTCAAGATAATCTAGAGCATCATGAGACGCAGGGGAATGAGGACAAGGACATTCGAAACACAAAAAGAGATAAGTGGGAAATTTTTTTCCGTATCCTTTCCTCCACGGCAGCATTTGGTTTGGTAGCTATCGCTATCGGCTATGTCACCTATTCATTTTTCATAAAATAGAGGCTGCTGTCTTGGAACCGTTATCACTTATTTTTAAGGTGGAGGTTTGCCATGAAATATTTTACTTATAATCGATGGCGTTTATTAAAGAGCGGAATATTCACAAAACCTTAGTCCCCCCTTCCCTGTAACAACGGTAAAGAAGCAAGCAGCCGTCGCCTAATCATGGCGCCACCTGCTTGCTTCTTTGCGTTTTTTTCACTATTGCCGCTCAGCTCTTGTTACGCTTGTTCTTGTACCACAGGACGTTTGTTGCGGAAATGCCCTTCGCTTGGACGTTCAAGTCCAAGATGGTCACGAAGGGTATCTCCCGTGTAATCTTCACGAAACAGTCCGCGCTGCTGCAAAATCGGTACGACATAATGAACGAAATCGTCGAGCCCTCCAGGAAGAACCGGAGCCATGATATTGAAGCCATCGCAGCCATAGTCCTCAAACCACAGCTCGATAAGGTCAGCCAGCTGTTCGGGCGTACCAACAAACTGCAAATGTCCCCTCGCTCCTAGCATTCTGCTTCCAAGCTCTCGCATCGACAGCTTATCTTTGCGCGCCATATCCATAATAAGTTGAACACGGCTCTTCATGCCGTTGGATGCTTCAACAGGATCAGGAATATCCGGCAGCTGATCATCAAGCGAATAGCTGCTTAGATCTACGCCGAGGAATCCTGATAAGAAGCCGACAATATGCGCAGCAGGAATAAGCTCCTGCAGCTCTTGGTAACGCTGCTTCGCTTCCTCTTCCGTCGCACCAAGAATCGGGGAGAGGCCTGGCATGATTTTTAGACTGCCGCGTTCCCTTCCACACTCTCCAAGCTTGCTGTTCACACTCTCATAAAAGATTTTTGCCGCTTCCAGCGATTGCTGCGCCGTAAATATAACCTCGCCAATGCTGGCCGCAAAGTCTTGACCTGGACCTGATGAGCCTGCCTGAATTAGCACCGGATAACCTTGAGGAGATCTCGGCACATTCAGCGGTCCTTTCGTGGAGTACCATTCCCCGCTGTAATCAACTGGCCTTACTTTAGACTCATCGGCAAACTGACCCGACACCCGGTCAAGCACAAGCGCGCCATCCTCCCAGCTATCCCATAAGCGGGTTGTGGCATCCACAAATTCACGAGCCATCTTGTAACGCAGGCCGTGCTCGGGATGTTTTGGCTGCCCGTAATTATGAGCTTCCAGATCAAGCTGCGAGGTTACAATATTCCAGCCTGCCCGCCCGCCGCTAATATGATCAAGCGAAGAAAACTTTCGTGCGACATTAAAAGGGGTGTTGTATGTGGTTGAGACAGTTGCAGTCAGCCCAATCTTCTCCGTAACAGCCGATAATGCGGACAATAGCGTAATAGGCTCCAGCATGCCTGCAACCGCTTGCCCCACATTAGTGGCATACAGCAGATCTGCGAAGAAGAGCATGTCGAACTTGCCGCGCTCCGCGGTTTGCGCAAGCTTCTGATAAAACTTCACATCAAACATTCCTTCAACACCCGACTCCGGATGACGCCAGCCTGCATGATGATGGCCTGTATAATAAATAAATGCTCCGAGATGGAGCTGCTCCTGCCGTTTCCCCATAACCCGTTAACCACCTCTCCAAACGATTCATTTTGTCATCCTTTATACGTATCTCGCCAGCGAAGCCATTTGGTTTCTAGCAGCCGAATGGCCGAATCCGACAACTTGCCAAATACAGCGAACAAAATTATGCCTACAAATACAATTTCCGTTTGCGAGTATGCTCTTGCATCCTGAATCATATAACCGATACCTGCACTCGTCCCCATCATTTCTGCAACAACAAGCAGCAGCCATGAAGCGCCAAGCGATAGCCGTACGCCTAATAAAATATTCGGCAAGGCCGCTGGTATAATAAGCTTTGTTACCTGCTGAAGCTTCGTATATTGGAAAATACGCGAAACCTCATACAGCTTCACATCCGTATTTCGAATACCAAGAAATGTGTTCACATAAACCGGGAAAAAAGCGCCAAGCCCAATAAGCAGCACCTTCGAAAACTCTCCGATCCCGAACCACAAAATAAACAACGGAATAACGGAAAGCAGCGGCACCGTTCTCAGCATTTGCAGCGAAGGATCAAGCGTCCTCTCCATCACTTTGCCAAGACCCGCCGATAAACCGAGCAGCAGCCCGAGCGCTCCGCCAAGAAGAAACCCAAAACCAGCGCGGTACATGCTAATACCGAGATGCTTCCCCATCTCTCCCGATTCACACAATGACACAAAGCTCTTCACAATATTTGACGGGGCCGGCAGCAGTGTTTCAGACAACAAACCAAGCCCGCTGACCGCCTGCCAGACAATCACAATGAAAGCCGGAACAATCCAGCCATGAAGCGGCTTCGGAATAACGCTTAACCAGTCCCGACCAGCTGCCTTTGCGCCCATTTCACGCGAAGCGGTTCGTTCGCTCATTACTTGCTGCCTCCTTTGTAGCTGTCCTGCCAATTTAGCAGCCTCTTCTCAAGCAGCTTAACAAGCGAATCCGTCAGCTTACCGACTGCGGCAAAAATAATAATGCCTACAAATACAACCGAAGTAATCATGAGATAACGCGCATCATTAATCAGAAAACCAATTTCTGAGCTCGAACCCATCATTTCCGCTACAACAAGCCCAAGCCATGCCACACCGATAGAAAGTCGCACGCCGAGAAAGATATTAGGAAGCGATGCCGGAAGAACAAGCTTCGCAATCATTTGCCAGCGGCTAAACTGCAGCACACGAGCAACGTCAAACAGATTGCCATCTACGGAACGAATACCAAGAAAGGTATTGACGTACAGTGGGAAAAAAGCACCTTTTGCAATCAATAACACTTTAGATGTCTCATCAAACCCAAACCACAAAATAAACAACGGAGCTACTGCCAAATGGGGCAAAGTACGAAGCATTTGCAAGGAAGGATCAATGAGCCTTTCCGTCTTATAGGAGAACCCCACCCATAATCCCGCAGCTAAACCTAATCCTCCGCCTAGCAAAAATCCAAGCAGCGCACGTCGAGCTGAAATACCGAGATGATAAACCAGCTCACCAGATAAAGTTAAATGAACGAATTCCTCCACAATTAAGCCTGGTGTTGGCAGCAGCGTTGGATTAAGCTTCCCCATCATTCCGGCAATTTGCCAGATAGCTAATAAGCCGACTGGAAGCAGCAAACTGAGCAGCAGATTAACCATTTGAATAGAGAGACGGCTCCTCGGCCGCCTCTTCATTACTTTGATGGGCTTATGCAATGCGCTTTCTGAGCCAGCTCCAACCATAAGAAACGCCCCATTCCTCTTGTTCAGTGTATTATTTCAACGCTTCTTCAATAAATTTGTTATCAAATACGGTGGACACGTCGATTTTCTTGCGAATGACTTTAATGTCGAACTGGAAGTCCGCCGTCTTTTGCTGCTCTGCAATAATTTCATCCGATACAGGGATATTAATTGTCCTGGAGCGATTGAAGATTGCTTCAATTAATGCCGCAGGCACTTTACGCTCTGCCGCATAACGCTCGGTGGATTCGGCACGATTATCATTTTCCCAAGCAAGCGCTTTGTTCCATACTTTCAGATACAGGGTAACGAGCTCAGGATAATCATCAGCAAATTGTTTTCTAACAATGTTGAAGGAAGGAGAAAGCACGCCCAGCTGTTCGCCGTCCGCAAGCACCTTCGCTTTATCCTGCAGCGTGTTCAGCGTAATGTTCGGCTCCCATGTCGCCCATGCATCAACCTTCCCCGTCTCAAAAGCAGGCTGTGCTTCATCCGGCTGCAGTTGAATAATTTCCAAATCCGATGCTTTAAGCCCCGCACCTTCAAGGCCGCGGTAAAGGAAGTTAAATGCGTTGCTCCCCTTGGCAACAGCTACCTTCTTGCCTTTTAAGTCAGCAACCGTTTGAAACGGGCTATCTTTAGGCACGATGATCGCGACATTGTTTTTGCCTTCGAGCGCCTGAGAAATGACTGTGAATTTAATGTCCGCAGCTTGTGCTGCAATGATCGGCATATTGCCAAGTCCAGCGAAATCAAGACGGTTAGAAGCAATTGCCTCTGTCATTGGAGGGCCGCTCTGAAATTCCGCGTACTCCACTTTCACGCCAAGCTTGCCAAATTCATCTTCAAACCATTTCTCCTCAATCGCCTTGCCCATTAAGCCGCCGCTGCCCTGATATCCGATTTTTACAGTAACTCCGTCATAGCTCTTTGCTGCTTTGTTGCCCGCGTTGCCTGTTTCTTTCTTGTCTGAATTTCCATTGCCAGAAGCCGCGCAGCCGCTAATAAATACCGCTAATACAATAATTGCTGCCGTAAGAAGGCGTAATCTGTTCATCTTCATTCTCTCCCCGACGATCTTTATTTTTGGTGAAAAATAGTTTATTAAATATCCGCGCCTTGATCGATTTCCGGCCCCTCAACCTTCTCAAACTCACCCAGCACCTTGTGCCGCATCTCTTGAAAAGCATGGCCTGCTCGTTTCCGAGGATACAGCAAATCAATCGGCAATATTTTTCGAATATGACCCGGACGCGGATTCATAATGACGACTCGCTCGCCCAGAAATACCGCCTCATCCAAATCATGTGTCACAAACAACATCGTCGTTTTGTTTTTCTGCCAAATATCAAGCAGCACCTCTTGCATATGCGACCGAGTAAAAGCATCCAATGCGCCAAACGGCTCATCCAGCAGCAATATATCAGGACTGCGAAGCAGCGCTCTTGCAATAGCTACACGCTGCGCCATGCCTCCAGATAACTCGCGAGGATAAGAGTGTTCGAAGCCCTTCAGCCTTACAAGCTCAATGAGCTCATCCACTCGTTTACGAACCTCCGGCTTGCGAAGCGATAAATTTGCGGCTATATTTTTCTCCACCGTCAACCAAGGGAACAGCCTCGGTTCTTGAAAAATAAATCCTTTTTCAATACTCGGTCCTTCAATCGGTTTCCCATTCAGCAATACCGTTCCTTCATAACCGGTATCGAGCCCTGCTACAATTTTGAGCAATGTGCTTTTGCCGCAGCCGCTCGGTCCAATAATCGTAATAAATTCCCCTTGTTTCACCTGAAGCCCAATGCGATCAAGCGCAATGACATCTCCCGAGGGTGTTGCAAATGTCTTATTAAGTTCATGTACTACGAGCATCTCCGCCGCCATAAGCTGCCCCTCCTATTCAATATTGCATTATTAATACCTGATTACTTGGTATTATGGTAAAATAAAAAGACTTAACGCGTATAATAACTAACGTTAAATCTCCAGTGGTCTGGTCGATTCGCCATATGTCAAACCAATCTACAATTTGAATGTTCATTCGGTTTGTTATGTTGCTTATTTTGCGGCATCATTTCAACTTTGTCAACATTTTTTTCGCATGCCTAAAAAAGCTATTTTTTGATCTCAAATAATCGAATAATCGCCTCAACATTCATCTCCACCTTTACCTCATAATCGGGCGGACGCTGGAGTGTCAGGCCTTGTATAAGGCTTACAAAATAAAAAGCAAGCTGCAAGGGATCTTCATCAATGATGATTCCCCTACGTATGCCGTCACTCATAATATCAGCGACAGGGCCTAGGTTTACTGTAAAACGGTCCGTGATCGCCTTCTTAATGTCTGGCGGAGTAGACTCGGATAACCTTGCCGTATGCATGAGAATCGTGAACGCCCAGTTTGTCTCCAATGAGAGCCAAGAGGTAAGCATTACCCTAAGCTTAGCGATCGGTTCCATATCCATGGCCGCTAAATCGGTTACATACTTCCCATAATTCGTCTGCCCCGAGCGCAGCACCTCGCTGAATATCTCTTCTTTCGAAGCATAGTAGTGATAGACATTACCCACACTAACCTTTGCTTCTTTCGCTATATCTTGAATGCTCGTTAATTGAAAACCATTAATCGCCATAACCTTCAGCGCGCAGTCGAGAATATGCTGCATCTTTTTTTCACGCATCATTTTATCTTTTTCTACATTTCTAGGTGACAAGCTAAGTCCTCCTTACAATAAATCACACTTAACCTGCATTATACATGCAAATACGTTTTGCGGTCATTTTAGCAATAAAAAAGAAGGCAGTCTTGTCCTCACGACAAGACTGCCTTCTGCACCATTTAAGCGCTAATAATGCTCTATTTTACACCTATCCGCATGCGGTAGCTGAACATGACATCAAGTGTTCTTCCCGCAAAATAACGCTCGACACTGGTGCGATAGCTTTGCAATTGCTCTTCCAGCGCCTTCGAGCCAAGCTTGAAGACCGCTTGAATGCCGCCTTGGCTAATAGCCAGACCAATATAACGCTCTGCGTCGCAGCGCTCCATGTTATGGAACACGATTTCTTTGGAGAAACGGAAGAGACCACTGTTATGAATTTGTGTTAAATGCTGTTCCTTATCTCGTTTGCTCGCTTGATCCTTCTCTGGGATATGAGCAGCAATAATCTCCTCAGAACGATCCATAAGCTGCTTATACTCTAATTCAACAGCCCAGTGCAGCGTTGGAGGCCAATCGCAATCATAGGCGGCAAACACACCTTCCGGCTTCAGAACGCGGGCAAATTCAGAGAGCGTGCTGACAGGCTCCATCCAATGAAAAGACTGCGAGCAGGTTACAATATCAACACTGCCCGCATCTAAATTAAGCTGGTCAGAATACCCTTTGATGAACGAAATTGACTGATCCTCGGGGATCTTAGACAAATGAGCAAGCGCTTTGCTTCTCATATCGTCATTTGGCTCAAAACCAATAATTCGCTCCGCATTCCCGAGCCATATAAAGGAGGACAGCCCCGTTCCGCATCCAACATCCGCCACAACGCTTGGCACTCTTCCCAAATAGCTTGTCAAAATATTTACAACTGCGGCAGGGGCTTTCGGACGATGCTGGTCGTAATCGTTTTGAAAGCCTGAGAAACGGTCTACATTATTTTGCGAGCGGTTTTCCAAAATCATTGTACAGCCTCCATTCCAGCGATAGGGAATTTTGCTACTTATTACTCACTACTCATAATAATAGCATTGTATTCACTATCAAAAGCAAACAAAAATGAAGCGGCGTCAGCTAAATATTGCGCATCTACGTATAAAGTGCCTTTTTCAACAATAACCGTATGCTTCGCATTTACTTTTAGTGAAAGCTTCCAGTTGTTTTTGGTCAGCTGCACTTCCTTGGCCGCAGCATTCCACTTTATGTTCGCTCCCCATGCACCAAAGACAGCTCTCACAGGAAGATATGTTTTTTCTCCGCTCTTAAAAGGCTTTTGCAAAGCAGTGAATTTCACTTGCTTGTTATCCAGCCATACTTGAATATCTTTGCTCGCCGGCAGCAGCTCCGTACCTGCAATCAGTTCTTCTTTCGTACGAATAGGATTGAGAGCCTTAGGGTTCACCGCCAGCACCTTAACGCTATTGTTTAACGTGTCGGCTACGTACAGTTTTCCACTCAAATACAGCAAGGAAGACGGTTGATTGAACTGCGCTTGTTCAACCTCTCCAACTTTATCGCCAGGCGCGCCTTGGCCTGCAATTGAAATGACTTTTCCATCCGCTTGCAGAGCACGAATTCGGTTATTCAAGCTGTCTGCAACAAACAAAACCCCATCGGCAAATGCCAGCCCGCGCGGCCGATTAAACCGCGCTTCAGCGCTTATGCCATTCCCATAGCCGCCTGCCATATAACCGGTAAGCGCATCGACAGCTGTCGGTTTTCCAGCTACCGTCTTGACCTTGCCATCATAAATATAACGAATAAGATGATTGCCGCTGTCAGCTACATATAAACCGCCCTTATCATCGAATACAAGTCCCATCGGTTCATTAAATAAAGCTTGCGCTGCGCTTCCGTCCTTGTACCCGCCTGTTTCGCCAGCAACTCCAGCAAAGGTAGATGTTACGCCTTCGGGAGTAATGACACGAATGACATGGTTTAGGGAGTCTGCTACATAGACATTGTCTTTGCTGTCTATTGCTAGTCCCGTCGGAGAGTTAAACTGCGCATCACCAAATTTGCCGTCTTTATTTCCTGGCTTGCCATTGCCCGCAGCCGTGTATACTCGATCGTTTACAATTCTGCGCACAACGTGATTGTCGGTGTCACTTACATAAATGACACCCTTGCTGTTCACTACAGTAGAAGACGGTTGATTGAACGTTGAATTGGCAATCGTCCCATCGAAATAGCCCGCTTCCGTCTTTGTCGTAACAGGAGTAAGCTTCCCATTTTGCCATTTGCTAATCTGATTGCTGCCCGAGCCTACAACAATGATGCTCCCATCAGGGGCAGAAGCCAGCCCCCAAGGTTGGCTTGCTTTCTCGATGACATTGGCAACTTTAGCGACATTCTCCGTCTCTCTTATTTCTACTGGCTGCTCATTCGCCGCGAATGCTGTTGCATGAAACGAAACTAGCATCGTCGCAAGCGCCGTGCTTGCTGCTAGCCATTTAATATTGCTTTTCATAGCATTGCTCCTTTCGATATTTAATCTATAGTTATTGGCCTTATAATATGGAAGGGTATAATTATCTCATCAATTTGTTCCTCTTTTTTCATAATGGGTATTGTGATATTTCCCTCGCCTCTTGCTAGTTCCATACTGAAATAGGTTCCTTTAAGTATGAGTTTTGTATATTCACCATCATTCTCGAGCTCATATGCATCGCTCTCTAGCGGCATATTTTCAAACCCAAAGCAAGATGGCTCTTCCACGCAAAAATTTCCATCAATCACTATCTCTCCCAGTTCATAACCATGTGTGTAGATGAAAAGCTCCTTATCCTTCACTATATCGGGCCTGTTCTCAAAATCTACGTATCTAGGAAAGGCAGTTACTTTGCTATCTAAAGAGAAATGCTGCTCGTTTTCTTGAAAATCACCATTAACTGGGTTCTTCCAAGCATTCGGTTTTACATACACATTAATATTTGAGTTGTATGCAATGGGATCTTTAAGCTTTACAATGAGCTGCGTTTGATTATCTTGGTCAACAGCAACACTCTCAATATCCGTTATGTTGAGGAGGGGCAGCTCCGCATTTCTACATGTTCTGCCCTCTGGAAGCTCTACCGCGTCGCATTTATAAATTAATAAACCATCTTTTGGAAAATAATTCCCAAAAGCAAGGCTCGTAGTAAATGGAAGTACTAACGTATACTCATCCTCCATAAATGCCGCTTTGGATAAAGCCTTCGGAGGATTAGCTACCCGTACCGTAATATCAAGCTCTAGAAAGTTTTCAACCTGACCATTACTGCCATTTTTTAAAGAAATACTTAAGCGATATGCTCCAGGCCTTAAATTACCTTCGGCAAAATAATTTCCTTTTAACATAACATTCGCCGTATCAGGACCCGTTACGCTAAATTGTAAAGCAGCTTTAAGATTATATTCAAAAAACGGATTACACTCCTCCGTTCCTTCAACTGGGCAAACTCTAGTTATTCTGATGTACGGGGAGTTCCCCTCAGAAGGCCATTCAGGCATTCCATAACCAAAAGTTCTAAAGGATATAGTTTTGTAGTAATCGGTTTTCCCTAAAATAAATTCAATTGGCGGGTATTCACTGTTATTTATAAATTGAAACCCTTGTTCCATTTCTCCTCTTGCTGTAACTTGTTCATTCGTCTGCACATCATTGGTTTCCGAATTTTTTAATTTATTTTCATAGACCGTTATACGAATTATTGATCCGTACTGCACAGCTTCTTTTAATTTAACCACCAGCTGATTAGGTTCAGATGGATGTATATCAACCGTCTCAACGATATCTAGACTTTCAAATTCACCAGCGTCATCCTGACGCACCTCAAATTTGACGATATTTGCACTAGAATCATTAAGAGCAAGTGTTGTCGTAAATGGCAAAATAAACGTTTTGTCATTTTTCATATACGATTCTAAATGATTATAAAACATCGTTAAATCTAGCGTTGGCGGCACAGGTTCTGGCGTTGGTGTTGGCGTTGGTGACGCCGTTGGTGTTGGCGTCGGTGACGCCGTTGGTGTTGGCGTTGGCGTCGCGACTGGGTTGCCGCCTCCACCGCTGCTGCCGCCTGTTCCCGCATTGTCCTCATATACAATAGTAGAGTTGGATTGCGAACCTCCACTACCGCCTGCAGCTGCCGCCGCTTCCTCTTGTTTTTTCTTTTCAATTAGTGCTTTAACTTGCTCAATTAATGCCTTATCCGCTTTGGCGTCCTTTTGAAGCAGCAGAAGATAATGCTCCTGGCCGACCAACGGAAGATCGAGATAATTCAGCTTTTCCTTTACTCCTGCCCCATCTTTATTCAGTGGCAGCTGTTCATTCGGATTAACCGTCGTCTCGTCCGTTAGCCCTAGACCATGCTTCGTTTTTACTGCGCCTTCAAATACACCCAAGTAGCTCTCGTTATTCTCATACGTAACGGTAAACTGCGTCCCCATAACGCCCATAATGGCAGTTGGCGTCTCAATCTCAAACCTAGAATCGCCGTCAAGCTTCTTCTTAATCGTGACAAGAACCTTTCCCTTCAGCAGACTTAGACTCGTTTTGCCGCCCAGTGCCTTTGCACTTTTGACCAGTTCACTCACAACAAGCGTGGTATCCGTGCCAATCGTGACTTCTTTATCGCTGTCCAGGTCCATCGTTATTTTCCCATCACTGCCGGTTAGTATCGTATCGCCTTTTGTTATAGCCATTCCTTTAAAAGCATTAAATTTCTTGGACCCGCCGCTCTTTTTCACTTCCGCTTTGCCTGAAATGGTCGTTATTTTCCCCGCCTTTTCCGTATCCTTCGCAAAAACAGATGTCGGCATAATAATGGCCATGACTAGCAAAGTCACAAAAACTAGCTTTAACGTCTTCATTTTAGTCCCTCCAATTCATAGATTGAGATGCCCTGTTCTTTTCCTTTTACCTTGATCTCGCCAAGAGCGTTCGCAATAACACGATCTTTAACCACCTGATAGACCGCATCGCTCATTATTATTTGTCCGGGCTTTGCATTGCTCTCCAGCCTAGCTGTCGTATTAACCGTGTCTCCAATAGCGGTGTAGTCCATCCTGCTCTTCGAACCTATGTTGCCGAAGACGGCTGGCCCCGTATGAATGCCAAGACCAAACTTCACACCAAAGCCAAATCGTTCAATTAACTTACGTTCCAATGCGGCTGAGCCCTCTTTCATTGCCCACGCCGCTTCCACCGCTCGCATTGGATGGTCTTCAAGAAGCAGCGGCGCATTGAAAATTGCCATGGCTGCATCACCGATAAACTTATCCAGCGTACCTTCGAATTTAAAAATGCAGTTGGCGGCAAGATCCAAGTATTCATTTAATATTTCAACGATTTCCTCCGGCTCCGCCTTCTCTGAAAGAGGCGTAAAGCCGCGAATATCGACAAAAAGCACAGTTAACTCACGGCGCGTTCCGCCCAGCTTTAGGCCCTCTTCACCATTTTTCAAAATCTGGTTAACGACCTCAGGCGCCACGTATCTGCCGAATATATCCGTCACTCTGCGCCGCTCCAGCAATTCCTCTACGTAATGGAACCCAACGACAATGATGCAACTAATAATTAGCAGCGGCACCACATAGCCGATTGATATGATGATTCCTTGACCGTACAAGTAGCTGCTTCCTACTACAAACGCAACAAGAATAACCGCAACCGCCAAAAACGAGATAAGCATATTCCACTTCCGGAATAAGAAGTAGGCAAGCGAAGCCGCAAGGAGCAAAATCAACGCATTCCATTTCCAATTAAGCTCATGCTTAAGATCATTTTCGAGCAGAGCCTGTATAATGTTCGCGTGTATTTCCACCCCGTACATCATTTTTTTCACCTGCAATGGCGTCAGGTACTCATCCTTAAAGCCCGTGGCATACGGTCCAATAAGCACAATGCGATCCTGAAAATAATCCGCAGGCACATCTCCGTTCAGTACAGCAGCGTAAGGAATCGCTTCATATTGCCCTGGCCGCTCCGTATAGGGAATATGAAACTGTCCAAATGCATCAAGCGGAAGCATATCCGCACTTGCACTTTTGCCGAGGCGCTCCATGTACATTTTATAAATTGTCCAAGAAAAGCTTTCGACCTGCTCGCCTTCATACATAAAACGATACAAAGAGTTGCGTACAACGTGGTCGCGATCCGGTATCGTATTGATATGTCCAACCGCCGCTGCCGCTTCCTTAAGTGCCGGAAACGGCTCAGATATTTCAAGTGCATCAATTGCGCCCTGCTTGGCTGAAGCTTCAAATGTTCCATATACGGGAAAAACGACATTGCCCGCATTTTCCACTGCGCTGATTAGCACTTCATCCGATGATGGATCGTCTGCCGACGGTGCAGGAAAAGTGACGTCAAACGCAATAACTGCCGGTTTTCCTTCGGAGAGCATATCGACCAATTGAGCATGAACATTTCGATTCCAAGGCCAGCTCCCAAATTCACTCACACTTTCATCATCAATAGCGATAATGGCAATTTGAGTTTCGACAGGGCTTTCCTTTTGCATAAAACGATCTTGGAAAAAATAGTCCATTCGATCAAATGTTCCTCTATACATGAAGAAAATAGCCAGTACAGCAAGTAGGCCCATAATATGTATAAGCTTTATTTTCATACTATCCTCCTTTCCCTTCTTTTCCGTCAAATGAGATGAAGCCACTTCCAATATGGAACACAGAGCACAGCTATAAGCAGAACCGCAAACGCATAACCGAGTGCAAGCTTCCCGGCTTGAAGATGGGTAAACGCTTTCCCCTCCGAGCTGTAATAGGCAGTTAAATAGGTAGGAGACTGATAGGCAAAGAAAAACGGATCTGTTGCAAGCAATATGACAAATACGAGCACCCAAGGGTGAATGCCTACTGTTTCTCCTAAAGGAACAATAGCGGTGATAAGTAAAATAACAGCTGGATCATCTCGAATGACTAGCGTAACGATAAAGGAAACGAGAATGACTGCAACAAGGAATAAGGAAGGCGTGCTGACAAAAACAGACATATACTCTCCAAGAAAGGAGGATAACAGCTCAGCAATTCCTAGCTGCTCGGCAACGCCCGCAAAGCTAAATGCAGCCCCGAGAAACAATAAAAAAGTCCAATCTATTCCGGTAGAAATCGTCTGTTTATCGAGCACGCCGCTAATAACTAAAACCGCAAAACCCATCAACATAATCCATGTACTCTCAATCCCGTGAAGCGGTTGAAGCACCATAAGCCCAATGCAGCATATAATCGTCCAGAGCGATACTCGCTCATCTTTTGTTAGCGGGCCAAGAAGCTTCAGCTGTTCATTGAGCACTTCGCTTGTGACAACTTTGGCAGGCTCGATCTTACGGAACATAAAGAGTAATACGATAATCAACACAGTGCCAAAAATAACAAACCCCGGCAGCGCATACAATAACCATTGCAGCCACGATACCGATTGCTCTGTAGAAGCAAGGCCATAAGCCATAATATTGGTGTATGAGCCTGTCATAACAAAAGGCGCGGTAAAGCCAAAGAAAATCATAGCAATCAGCCCAAGGCCAGCGGCTCCCTTGCTTCTCTCTTCAAAGCCGAGCGATTCCGCGAGCGTCTGTGCCATCGGAACGCCAAGCGATACCTTGGCAGAGGATGAAGGAAGCAGCGGATTAAGCAGGACCCCGCCAGCAATAATGCCCCAAAGCTGTCCGCGGTAATGAGCAGGAAATCTTTTTAAAGCATGGAGCGCAAAGCGATAAGAAATGCCTGATTTTGTTATTACCGCACTTATCGCCATAATAGAAATCATGAAGAGCCACGAGCTTGACGCAAACCCCGAGAGTGCCGTTTCCGGAGGGGCAACGTCCCCCAGCACCCACAGCATAATCATGCCAAGCGCTACAATGTAATCCGGCATAATCGGAACAATCCACATAATGACTGCGGCTAGCGCAATTCCGATAAACCGCATGCCCGCCTCAGATAAACCGCCAATAGGATCTAATAGGAAAGAAAGTATAATGCAGAGCAGTGCCGCCATGACAGCCCCTGCTTCAGCAGCACGATTCCCCTTCAACAAACGTCCGGCGCCTTTCACGAGCACCTCGCTGCGTTTTCTAGCCAGCTTTTGTTTGGCTAATCCATACGCCCGATCAGCATCCGGCAATTCAACTTTATTGAAGGATAAAGTGCTTGCTAATGCATCCGCCAGCTTCAAGTAATCCAGCGCTTGATTGTTTCTGCCCACACGTCTGCTAAGCTCCGTTCCGCACTCGTACAAAAACAAAAGCTCATGCGATTGAAATTTGTTAGGCTGATTTAAAGAGGCTTCTATAACAGCAAGCCCAATTTCCGGCGCATTTTTCTCACAGTAAGGAAGATAGGTTTGCAGCACCGTGTAATTTCCTGCGAGTATATCTCTAGGGCAGCGGCTAATGGTACGAAAAAGCTCAGCACGCTGATGATCCGTAACCTCTCCTTCTATGCGAGCATACGTGTCTAGCGCTGCTGGCCAGTTCCCTTTATCCGCTTGGATCATGATGAATGCCACCCAGTTGCCTTGAGAAACATACCACGAGGTCGCTTTTTCCAGCCAACCAGCCATCTCCTCGTACCCATACCGTTCCTTGCTTATATCATTAAGAACTGGCTTAATACCGCTTGCAAGAGTCAACCATTCCGATGTTAATGGATCATCTTGAAAGCACTCCCGAAGGAAGAGATTGTCTGAAAGCTCCCTTTGCATCGTCATGCCATAGGTATGCTCCACAAGCCCTCTGCTAATAAGAGGAACATGTGCGCACCACTGCAGAAAACGAGCCGATAGCTCGCGCAATTGTCCAAGCTCATACGCAATTCGCTCGGATTCCGTTTTCTTAGATGCTTGAAGCTTCGCATTCGTTGCGATCAATCGTTGCGAAAGCAGCTTGATGAAATAGGATGAGAAAATTGCATTCTCAGCAACAAGGCGATCAAACATCCTGCTGTCAATGATATGCAGTACAGCATCCTCCGCAGCTACGGCCTCAGCAGACCGCGCTTCCCCAGTAAGCAGAGCCATTTCACCAAAAACCTCGCCTGGCCCAAGCACGGCAAGCGAACGCCGAACACTGTCATCCGTTTTTGAGAATAGCTCAATCGTGCCGCTTTCTATGATGAACATTTGATCGCCATGCTCGCCTTGATGGAACAACCTCGTTCCCGCAGGAATCTGTTGTTTATCAAGCATCCCCAGCAGCTTCGCAAGCTCTACATTAGAGAGCCCTTTAAACATATCGATACCTGTGAGCTTCACTAATCTATCTACCTCTTATCAAAGAAATTAGTTCTTTAGTATTATTAATCTATTATATATGAAAATTGAAAAAAATTGGTAGTTATCGAAAGTTGTCATTTAATAATATTTTTGATCGATTAATCAATTGGTTATTGCCAAAAGAGCTTAAATTATCTACTATTAAACTATATAAATCCAATACGGAAAGTTGGTTTTTATAATGAAGGAGATTCCCATTCCATTTGTTCGAAGTAATCAAGTCGGTATCGTTGCCGTACTTCTTCTTGCGATAGGCCTGCAGTTGCCTTGGCTTATTGCAACACTTTGGATTGTTCAAATAGTCGGACTTATTTTCGGTCCCAAAGCTAATTTATTCATTATTGCGGCTCGCCCTTTCCTAAACGGTCGAATTTCTTCCGCACAAACAGAAGCAGCTGAGCTGCAGCGCTTCAACAACTCCCTAGGTGTAGGTTTCCTCACTTTCTCGCTGCTTAGCTTTATGCTCGGCTGGTCTGCAGCCGGTTATATATTTGCTGGGATGATGGGAGCTGCTGCGCTAGCCGCCATTCTCGGCTTTTGCATCGGCTGCACGATCTATTTTCAATACAAACAATTCCGCGCACGGAGATTAAAACGAGGTTAGCTTTAACAAAAAGAGCAATTGCCCGCATGCAGGCAATTGCTCTTTTCTGTCGTTATAGCTTTACAATGGCTCTGCCTTTAGCCTGCCCATTCAAGAGGGTAGCTACCTGGTGGCTCACCTGGTCCAGACTAATTTCCCAGAATAATTCGCCCAGCATACTTGGCTTATAGGCATCAGCCAATAGCGCCCATATTTTGCTGCGAATCTCCATCCCTGCCATGACGGAATCAATACCGATCAGCCGCACTCCTCTTATGATGAATGGGTATACGGTCATCGAAAGGCCCGCTCCGCCTGTCAAACCGCTCGCCGCTACGGCGCCGCCATATTTTAATTGAGACAGCACCGCGGTTAATGTCTCCCCGCCCACACAATCAATAGCTCCTGCCCATATCTGCTTGTCCAGAGGCTGCTTTGAACCAGAGAGAAGCTCTTCTCTAGGCAGAATTCGCTTCACGCCTAAATCAAGCAAATACTGCTGCTTATCCAGTTTTCCCGTACTCGCTGCCACCTCATACCCAAGCTTAGCCGCAATTGCAGCAGCAATACTGCCTACTCCTCCAGTTGCACCAGTAACGAGAATAGGACCGTCCTCAGGCCGAATGCCATTTTGCACAAGCTCATATACGGACAATGCCGCAGTAAAACCTGCCGTCCCCAGTATCATGGCTTCCTTCATCGACAAACCTTGCGGCAGCTTGATTGTCCATTCCGCAGGCACACGGGCATATTCGCTAAAACCGCCGAAATGATTGACACCGAGCCCATATCCCGTGACCACAATTTCGTCGCCCTCTTGGAATCTCTCATCTTCACTTGATACAACCGTGCCCGCCAAATCAATGCCCGGTACAAAAGGATAGCTTTTCACAATACCGCCATTAGGCAAACAAGCTAACGCATCTTTGTAATTCACACTGGAATACGCAACCTTAATAAGCAATTCACCCTGCGGCAAATCGTTTAAGTCCAACTGCTGCGTGTTTGCGATAATTTCATTTTCTACTTTGTTAATCACAAGCGCTTTAAAAGATGACATATACGCAACCCTCCATTATATAAGCTTATAAACAAGCTGAAATTATGCTTAACCTATACCTAACTTATAGTTTAATTCTAATGTAACAGTTATTGCTGGCGATTGCGACTGAGCTTACTAAGCGCAAAAAAAAGACGTCTCTCACCCTATTCGGCGAAGACGTCTTCGTTCATTCATATTCTGCTTACTCTGCAAAAAACTGCGGCAAATACGCTTTGTTCTGCTCCAGCATTTCATCCAGCATACGCTGCGCGTCATTCGTTGAATCAACGAGCGGGTGATGCGCTAGTGCCAGCAATGCCGCATCCCTATTGCCGGATACCGCTGCCTCAATAGCCAGCTGCTCATACACCTTCACAGCATGAATGAGTCCTTTCGCTGCCGCTGGCACAATAGCTACAGGCTGCGGAATTGGACCTTCCTTCGTAACGACACAGTTTACTTCAATACAAGCGTCATCCGGCAGAAAGTCCAGCACCCCTTGATTTGGCACGTTTAACGTTTGAATATCACCGCTGTCGTTATATAGCGAGTTCATCAGCTTTACAGCCGCCTCCGAATAATAAGCACCGCCGCGCTGTTCAAGCTGCTTTGGCTTCTCCGACAGATTCGGGTCCTTGTAAATTTCGAACAGCTCATCCTCAAGCCGCTGAACCGTCTCCGCCCGAGTTTCACCTTTGGCAGCTGCTGCTTGCTGCTCGGCCAAGATTTCGCGCTGCAAATAAAAATATTTTAAATAATAGGACGGGATTGCTCGCAATGAACGAAGCAGACTGCCATTCCAAGCGTATTGAGGTACGTTTTTGGCGGAATACCCGTCTTGGTCATTAAGCAGCTCATCCAGCTTGGATTCACCATTAACTGTAATGGAGCTAATCCAGTGCAGGTGATTAAGCCCAGCGAATTCGCATTGGATTTGCTCTACCGGTACTTGGTACAACGATGACAGCCATTTATATGCAGCTATTGGAGAGTTGCATAGCCCAATCGATTTGATGCGTGAATGCTTATGGATAGCCTCTGTGACCATGCCGGCCGGGTTCGTGAAATTAAGCAGCCATGCCTCTGGGCAAAGCTCCTCCATATCCTTGCAGATTTCAAGAAGCACAGGAATGGTTCGCAGAGCCTTCATCATCCCGCCTGCACCCGTCGTCTCCTGCCCAATCATATTGTATTTGAGTGGAATAGACTCATCCCATCCGCGCGCTTCCAATCGGCCGACACGCATTTGCGTCGTTACAAAGTCAGCATCCGCCAGCACCGAGCGTCGATCCAGCGTCAAATCCAGCTTAATAGGCAAGCCTGATTTCTCAATCATGCGTTTGGCAAGCTGACCGACAATAGCCAGCTTATTCCGCCCCTCCGGTATGTCTACCAGCACAATTTCCGTCACAGGAAAGGTTGCATAATTTAATATAAAACCTTCAATCAACTCTGGCGTATAAGAAGATCCTCCGCCAATAACGACTACCTTTAATCGATCACCCATTCTGCTTGCGCCTCCTTCACTGATAAACATTGTTGTAAACAAGCATATACAGACTCTTCAATAGAAGAAGTCGTTTTATCCATAGCTAATAAAATCGCGCCTGCCACAGGCTCCATCGTCAACACGGTCAAGCTGCAATTTGGAGCTGCCCGTTTCACATGCTCCTCCAAATAAGGCGCAACGTAGCGGCTGTCGCCGCGGGTCAGCACACTGCCAACCATAACGAGATCAAATACATCATGATTCATATTCAGCTTCGAAATGACAGCACTCGCCGTCATGCCAAGCTCCTCACCCTGCCTCTGCAGAATGCTGCAAGCTACCTCATCCTTTTGCTCCGCCGCTTCAAACAGCAGCTTCGCAAGCTGGTGAGGAATCATCCTGCCCTGATTCAAGTAGTCGTGGAACATATTTTCAACGGTGTCGTAGCCTAGTTGTTCAAGGGTTAGATCCGTAAGCAAGGTAGCTTGCCCTCTGCCCTCCCATGAGCGTATAACTGAACGAAAAACTTCCACTGCCAGCAAGCTTCCTCCGCCAAAATCACCGAAAGCATAACCGAATCCGCCGCATTGCAAGCTCTCGCCATGGCGATTAACGCCAAAGCTGTTTGTCCCGCTGCCGCATATGACAACAACCCCATCCGGCTGCTTCGTACCGGCCCTCAGACCAATTACCGTATCGCAAACGATCTCGTAGTTTTCAAACCCAAGCTTCGCGATCATCGGCCTTAATATTTGAAAGTCAGCCTCGCGATCTGCTCCCGCCAAACCAAATACCGCATACGCAATTTGCTCCTGTGTTACCTTTGCATGCATCATGGCATGAATAACAGCTACCTGAATATTGCTTCTAGCAAGCTCTACTCCTAATTGATGATTGCCGCAGCCGCTCTCACTAGCGCCCACAACCCTCCCCATTTCGTCACATACAACAGCGATCGTTTTACTGCCTCCACCATCCACACCCAAATAATATGTCAATTATATTCTCTCCCATGTGAATACTTGGTTTTAGAGGCTATTCTCTTCTCGCCATGTATGCAAACTTATCGCTTTAGCATGAACAATAGAGAATATAGCCTCCAATCCCACTGCTGCAGTTGTAGCCAGCTAGCCTGTAATTAAAACCACTATTTTTTTAATTTGCTTACGTTTTCTTGCCACTTCTCTGTCTTGTATTTCAAAAGCTTCTCATAACCAGCTTGCTGTGCATCGGCTTCAGCCTTATCCAAAATTTGATTAACTTCTGCATCGGAAGATGCATTCATAATCGCTTTCGCTCTCGACTTCTCATAGATTGAGAATACGCTTGAACCAACGATGCCCTCATCTGTATCTCCAGCAGGGTCCAAGTTAACGAACTCTGTCGTATCGAGCTGCGTTTTCCACGTAATTTCCGATTGCCAGTACGTTTCCCAGCTCCGTTTCTCCACAGGCAGTGTGGATTCAAACTTCATCTTCGAGTTGTCTACATATACCGTATTTCCTACCCATTGAAAGTTAACGATTGAAGCCATTAATGCCTCGCGCTCTTCCACGTCATTTACAAACTTATCGGTGAATAATGGCGCTTCATCAGCATCCACTCCATCCCAATAAATCCCCTCTGGTCCCCACATACTTAGGCGCTGTCCTTCTGGACCCGTAAACCAATCCAAAAATGCGAAGATCGCTTCTGGGTTTTTGGCCGCTTTCGTAATGACACTGACGTTCCAGCCTAGCTGCTTGTAATCGCCAGGGAATATTTTGTTTTTATCAAGTCCCGCTTTATGAACCGGCCATGTAATGAAATACCCCGCACTTGGGTCCTTTGCCGCTAAAAGCGCATTCCCCTTCGCACCATACTCCGTTGGGCTGGAAGCCGCGTAAACCGCTATTTTTCCCGTTACAATCTTCTGCTCGACCTGCTCCGCCTTTTGCGTAAAGCTATCCTGCGAAATCAGTCTTTCACGGTATAATCTGCTTGCGTATTGAATCGATTCCCGGTAGACAGGATCTGTAAAGATCGATACCAGCTTATCGCCTGACGGTACAGCCATCATTGCATTGTACGTATAAGGACGGTTTTCAGCAAAAGCGGATGCCATAATATCGATACCCGAAGCGCTTTGTCCTACTTCCAGAGGGACTACATCCGGATATTTCTCTTTCACCAGCTTCAAGTAAGCATAAAGATCGTCCGTTGTTTCCAAGCTCGGCTTGCCAAGCTCATCATGGATCTTCTTGTTTACCAAATAACCTGCATTGCCATTAGGCTGCGTCGTATACCAGTTCGGAAACTGATACAGCTTGCCGTCGGATGAGCGAAGCATATCCAGCGTAGCCTCACCAGCCCATTTCTTCAAATTCGGATATTTATCTAAGTAATCGTCAAAAGCAACGAGCATTCCTTCTGAGCGCAGCTTCTCTACGTCTGCGTTGCGCTCCATCCAGATCACATCAGGCAGCTCTCCCGCTACAATCATCGTGTTGAACTTTTGTTTCGCATTGCCTCCTGAGCTGATTGGCACCACATTTACTTTCTTATTCTCCTTAATCCATTTCGTCGATAAATCGTCGCCCCAAGGAGGCATCGTATACCAATCATAATGGCCGTAAAAAGAAAACTCGAGCGGTTGATCCCCAAGCACAAACGCAGCTTTGCTAGAATCCGGCTTGTTGTCGGTTCCTTCCTTTACCCCGGAATTCGCCCCATTATTGCTTGAACATCCTGTTAGTGCAAGTACAACGACAAGTGTGATTGACAATGCTGCATGAAAAGCTTTACTGAATTTAGCCATCGCTTAAACTCCCTTCTGCTTGTCTATCTATGGTTAAAGCTGACGCTTTAAACCCTTGGTTATTCCTTCAAAGAACCAACGAGAACACCCTTCACGAAATACTTTTGTACAAAAGGATACACGCATAAAATCGGAACGGTCGCCACCATCATGGTTGCCATGGATAACGACTTTGAAGTTACCGCTTTCATTGCACTCATTCGGCCTTGTGCCGCTGAATCCATTTGGGRCATTTGCTCCAGCATAATATTGGAGTTCAATATTTGCTGCAGCTTCGTTTGAATCGGCAATAGGTTAATATCTGAAATATAAAGACTCGGTGAAAACCAATCATTCCAGTGATACACCGCCGTGAACAACGAAAGCGTTGCAATGACAGGTCCCGATAGAGGAAGAACAATGCGAAATAGAATACCCCAGTTGCTGGAGCCGTCAATTTGTGCTGATTCCTCAAGTCCATTCGGAATGCCAAGAAAGAAGGTCCGGAATATGATCATGTTCCATACGCTGATAATTCCCGGTATGATCATAACCCAGAACGAATTCATCAAATGAAGCTCACGAATGAGCAGGTAGCTCGGAATTAATCCGCCGCTAAAGTACATGGTCAACACGCAAAAGATCATGTAATACTTTCGTCCAACTAAATTTCGCTTACTCATTCCGTAAGCAAAAATCGCTGTTGCTGCAATGGATAGGAGCGTACCTATGACCGTACGAAGAATAGAAATAATAAATCCATCTATAAGTCGTTTGTCCTTGAAAACGACCTCATAATTGTCTAACGAGAAGACGCGCGGCCAAAATGTAATTCCACCGAGCATCGTATCGGTTCCCGCATTAAAGGAAATCACTGCAGCATTCCAGAATGGATAGAAGGCTGTGAAGCCTAACACAAACAATAGAAAATAGTTGACTGCCATAAATGTTTTGTCGCCAAAGGATAATTTCATCGTTTCGCCGCCCTTTCTCTCTTTACCACAAGCTGTTGCCTGACCGGCGAGCCAAATAGTTTGCTCCTGCTAATAAGCCGACGCTAATAATTGCTTTGAATAGACCGGCAGCCGTTGCATAAGAGAAACGGGAATTTTGAATACCCAGCCTATACACATAAGTGTCGATAACATCACTTACGTCGCGCAGCACAGGGTTTCCAGCTAGCAGCAAAATATCTTCAAATCCGGCATTCAACAGGTTGCCAATTGCTAATATCGAGAACACAACAACAACGGGCATAATCGATGGAATCGTAATCGTAACAATTTGTCTCACTCTGCTGGCTCCATCAATTGAAGCCGCCTCATACAAATGCGGGTTAATGCCTGCAATAGCAGCTAAATAAACGATAGAAGCAAAGCCAATTTCCTTCCAAACACCGGTTGTGACAAGGATCGCCCAGAAATACTCCGGTAAGGATAAGAAATTGATTGGCTCTTTAATGAGATTCACGGATTCCAGCAGCATATTTAAGCTTCCGTTATCGGTGGATAACATCGATATAACGAAGCCCGATACGATAACCCATGACAAGAAATGAGGCAAATAGCTAACCGTCTGAATAATTCGTTTAAACGTACGGTTATTAATCTCATTCAGCATCAGTGCCAGCACGATTGGCGCTGGAAATCCAATGCCCAGCTTCAGCAAACTGATGACGAGTGTATTTCGCATAACCACCCAAAACTCAGGAGCATTAAAAAACATTTCAAAATGTTTAAACCCTACCCACGGACTGTGCATGAACCCTTTGAAAATGCTGTAATCCTGAAAAGACATCAGCACCCCATACATGGGAATGTAGTTAAAGACAAAAATGAAGAGCAACGCTGGTATAACCATGAGCTGAATATCCCATTGTTTGATAAAGCGTTTCGTCTGCCCGGGCTGCTTGTACACACGCTGTTTGGTTTGTAGATCTGTTTGCAGCATGCTCCCCCCCTTTTTTCTAATGTTAGTTAAAGTAACATAAATGCGTTATCCATTCGTCATGTGTTTATTTTATCTTTTCCGCTGTGTTGATTCTCCTCTTAAACGATTGATAACTAACACTATCTTACTGTTTCCAAATGATTTAGCCTCTTGCGATTTTCGGGCAGGAGCCAATGTGCTTCTTAAATAAACGGTTGAAATTAGATAAGCTGCGAAAACCGCATTCCAGTGCGATTTCTGTAATTTTCATATCACTGGTTTCGAGCAGCATGACGGCATGCTCTAAGCGAATATGAATCAAATAAAGTAGCGGAGGCGTCCCTACTGTACGCCGGAAAATATCGCTAAAACGGGAGGGGCTTAAGTAAACAAGTCCTGCGAGTTCCTCAAGCGTCCATGGATATGCAAAGTTTTTTTGCATGTCGTAAATGACCTTGCGCATTTTGTCCAGCTGCCTTGCGCCGATGCTGTCCTTTCCCCGATTTAACCCCTCTCTGCGGAAGTAACGATTTACGCATGCATGAAAGCGGATTAAATTTGAATAAACCAAAGAACCGTAAGAGGTTTGCTCCTGATCATGTTCATCCTGAATTTCAAGAAGCAGGCTTCTAAGCTCGTTCATATGAGGCTCATTGCGGTCCAGCAAATTAGTGAAATGGACCCCCATTTCCTTATAGGGATGCAAAATTTCTGAATCATAACGGACAATATTTAGCAGCCAAGAAGCATCAAAGCAGATCACTTGCATGACCAAATCCTTGGTTTCGTAAGCGCAGTGCAAATCATTCGAGTTAATAAGCAAAATATCACCCTCTTGAAACTCAAACGTTTGCCCGTTAATGATGTAATAGCCGGTTCCTGATTTAATTAAATTGATTTCAAGCACATCATGCCAATGAAGCTTCTGATAGGTCGCATTGACGCCTATCGTTTCCAATACTTGAATGGGATAATGCTTAGCCAATATGAGCTTTTCTTTCGGAATATCCATATTTAACAACTCTGTCATAAAAACCACTCCTCGGCATGAAAATGAGCTTCACAAAGCATGTAAATGACATAAAACTAACATAAGATTAAACAATTAAAAACCTTTTTTATTCATGTTACAAGATTTGCAACCGAATAACCTCACATAAAAGATACATATTTACAAAATAAAAATACCTCATTCCCCTTATATTTAAAGGAATGAGGCATTTTCTACATTGACAACCATAATTACATAAAAACTTATGCTCGCGGAAGGGTAACGGTAACCGTTGTTCCAACTGCCCGCTTGCTTTGAATAGCGATACTGCCTTGATGCAAAGCCACCAATTTCTGCACGATAGAGAGCCCAAGCCCGCTGCCTGAAGTAGCATCATTGCGAGCTTTGTCCGCCTTATAGAAACGGTCAAAAATGAATGGGAGATCATCCTCTGATATGCCTGTTCCCTGATCTTCGATGACAACAGTAACGACGTCGTTCTCCACTATTTTAATGCTGATCGGCTTGCCTGCATCCGAAAACTTAATGCTATTGGCAATCAGGTTTAACCACACCTCATAGAGCAATTCTTGATCAGCATGGATCGTCGTATCCGGCAGCTCAAGTTCCAAGTGCAAATTTTTCTCCGACCATTGCCACTCGAGTGTAATTAACAGCTGGCGAAGCTGTTCGTCTAAACGAAAGCTTGTCTTATGGAGCGGCTTATTATCCTTGTCGAGCGCAGCAAGTGTCAGAAGCTGCTTGCTCATGCGGGATAGACGCTTGCTTTCTTTTTCTATAATGGCCATATAGCTATCCGTCTGTTCCGGCGTCSTTTCCTTATCGAGCACAGCCCGAGCTAATCCCTGCATGGATGTAAGCGGCGTCTGAAATTCATGCGAGACATTCGCCACAAATTCTTGCCGCATCTGGTCCAGCTGCTTTATCGCCACCGACATCACCGAGAAGTTGCGAGCCAGCTCGCCGATCTCATCCTTGCGCGAGAGCTGCAGCCCCGCCTCAAAATCACCTGCAACGATCTTTTTCGTTGCTCTAGTAAGCTCATTGACTGGCTTCACAATGAGGCGTGATAAGAACACAATTAACAGCAAGCTGATGACGAAGGTAGCACCGATCAATATCGCTGCAATAATACGTATTTCGCCAATTTGCTGCTGCAAGTCAGGGCGGATAAACAGCGCTGCATACCCATCCTGCGTCTGAACTCTCATACCCGCTGTGTTCAAAACACTATTTTTGAAATAAGAGAACAGCTCCAGCCGTCCCTTCTGCTCCTCCAGCCCCCGATAAATAGCTCCGTCCAGCACCGATTGCATTTGCTGCTCGCTCAGCTTTCCATGCTTGAACGGCGAGCCGTAGGCTTGTCCTTGCAAATGGTCATGAACCAAATAAATTTGAAAGCCAAGTGCTGCAATATGTGTCAGATAGCTATCCAGATCCATTTGCGGATTTTGCTCATATTGGGTGCTGATGTTTTGAGCGATCGCGATCATTTTTTGCTCATTGCTGGATTGCTGATTATTTTGATAGTACAGCCCCGTAAATAGCAAGCCTAGAATGAGGCTAATCATAGCAACCATCACAAACGTGAACACAATTCGAACATACAGCGACTTCATCCCTCATGCACCTCCAGCTTATAGCCGAGACCCCTGATCGTTGTTATCGTGAAATCGTCCTGACAATCCGCGAAGCGCTCGCGCAGCCTTTTAATATGAACATCAACCGTGCGGCTGTCTCCTTTAAAATCCGCGCTCCAGATGAGCTGAATAAGCTGTTCCCGTGTATAAATGCGGCCTGGGTGGCTTGCAAGCTGTGACAGCAGCTCAAATTCCCGCAGCGGCAGGGTAATCACTTCATCGCCTATTTTAATTTCATAGCCTCTTCGATCAATGGAGACGTTCCCGAGCTTAATAACCTCAGAGGATACAAGGCGATAGCGGCGCAGCAGCGCTTTTATACGAAACAAAAGCTCCTTTGGCTCAAACGGCTTAACTAAATAATCGTCCGTCCCGGAGTCAAACCCTTGCTCCTTGTCCTCCATCTCCGCTCTTGCAGTCAGCATCATAACGGGAATGTCATAATGCTCTCTGATTTCGCGGCACAGCTCGTACCCATTTTTACCGGGCATCATAATATCGACGACAGCAAGATGTACCTGTTCATTCTCAAGCAAAATGGACGCTGCTTGTCCATTTTCCGCTTCGAGAACGACATAGCCGTCTTTGCCCAAAACAAAACGCAAAAGCTCCCGAATGGAAGGATCATCATCTACAATTAACACATGCATTCTCATTGGCTTGCTCCCTACAAATGATCATATTTATCATAGCTGTTTCCATTATACTCCTCCATGCACGCGAAGCGAAAACACCTGTATTCGAGAGCAGCAAACGCATCTCCTACAGGTGTCTTTTCACCTATCTCAAAGACCCGAATCATTTTAATATCTAGCCGAACCCGTGCCTATTCTTGCCGCAATGCCGAGCTGTTCGGAACCGCTTCCCCCATCCCACCAAACGTCCCTAACGTTTAAGCCGCGCAAGTATTCATAATCTGGATGTACCACAATATCCTGCAAGTAGGCAGATATAGAGGCATTCTCATAGCGCATGCGATTCAGCGCATTAATGATATCTAGGCTGGATTCAATACCGATGCCATGGCCGAAATACAAATCATCATCCAGCATAATGACATTCTCACCTTGCCATTCCGGTGTATCCGGATCATGGTGAGGGTTCTTGAAGTAGAGCGCGTCGCCGGGGTAGGCTTCATTTTTATCATAGGTAGTTATTAAGCTTAAATCACGGTCGTATTGCCAGTCTCTTAAGAACAGGTTTTTAAAATAAGCGTTGAACACAGCATCGCCAACCGTATCAAGCACTGCTTTATAAAAGATAATGATAATGGCGCCTGCGCATTCAAAGCCATACAAATGCCCATTTTCAAAAATATCGTTAATGCCAACCGAAGGCAGTACGCCTCCCTTTAGCTGAAAGCCGCCGTTTTCCGTACGCGTCCAGTATTGCTCATTGCATTTTGATCCTGCGAAGGTCGCAAAGCTCACTCCACTGGCATAAAGCGCTTTGGCTGCTTCAACCGTATGCATGCGCGTTTTCAGCTCAAATTCGAGCGCATCAACTGATGGATAGCGATAGACAACCTGGCTCTTCTGCTTCTCTTGCAGTATTTTTCGTTCAATCTCCGATAACGTCAAAGGATTAATCGAAAACGTAGGACTACCCGCAACAAGTATCACCTTAGTTTTCCTCCATTTCATTCCAAATCGATTAGGTTATTGTACGTGTAAATAGAAAAAATGTGAGTATGGATGCGGAATAGGGACGCTGCAAATGTTGTCGAATACACAATCAATCTTCTGTTCATTGTCAGATCATGGTATAATTTGGTCATTATCTTGAAAGAAGGTAATTAAGCCTATGAGCTATTATTTCAACATTTGCTCTACTGCCAAGTATCAAGAGGCCTACATCACTTTTTTGCTGGAACATTTCGTCCAGCTAAACCTGCCCTATTCCTTTCCTGTCTCTCTCAGCTACCTTTCAAGCCCTCTGTTTATGGAGAAAGAATCTATTTTATTTCGCAATCCCGATGATGAAATCATAGGCACAATAGGGTACATACACGGCACCGGAGATCAAAACTATGAAAATGAGCATATCGTTCAGATTCAGACGTTTTTTATTAAGGAAAGCTATCGAAGCACCCGATTGTTTCTCCAGGCTYCACAGTTTCTCGCTCAATACTTAGCCCAGTTGAAACAGCCTGTTACAGAGCTTCGGTTCTGGATACCCGCACAGCCGAATCTTCAGCGCCTTTGCGCGAAGTCAGCTAGGAAAGTGTCGGTTCAGGATTCGGATCATGGCGTTATTGAAGAGTATGTAATGGATTTCACCCATTGGCACGATGATGTGATGAAATACCCTCATGAAAATTATTTTTAAGCTCAGAAGGAGCACAATCCGTCATGGTATTTATTGTTCTTAAGCACTTAGCAGGCTATATGCGTGCCTACAAGCCTCTGGCTATATTTTTTTTCGTTACGCTATTTTTAGATCTCATCTTCATGTCACTAGCGCCATTGAGCTTTCAATTTCTAATCGACAAAGCCATCCTTCCTAAGGACCTGCATGCCTTTTCTCTTATCATCATCATTTTGGCGGCTAGCGGCATCTTCTGCCTCAGCGCTGGCGTTTTCAGCGATTATGCTCTTGCCAAGCTGAGTGCAAGGGTGCAGCAGGATTTGCGCAAACAATTATTTGAGCATATGCAGCAAGTGAACCTCGCTTTCTTCCAGAAGACGCGCTCAAGTGAGCTGCTTTCCTATTTCACAGTCGATCTTCCTTCCATTGAGCGAGCAATGAATGCAATTCTCGCGGTAGGAATACAATCTTTTTCCGTTGTAGTCATTAGCACCGCGGTTTTATTTTATTTGCAGTGGAGTATGGCACTAGCCATATTGTTTGGGGCAGCCCTTATTTTTGCCGGTCCTTACTTGCTGGGCGCTCGCGCGCAAGCCATTAACGTCGCTCATAAGGAGCAACTCGATCATTTAACAGGCGACATACAGGAAAACATTAGAGCGCAAAAAGTAGTCAAAGGTTTTAATCTCCAGCAGGCGATGACACATAAATTTGTGGGCAGACTGCAAACGATGTATCTCATTCACTATCGAAAAAATGTGATTAACGCTCAGCTGGAGCGAATTCCGCTGATCAGCTTACTCCTGATCAATTTATCCATTATTGGGCTTGGCTCTTTTCTCGCACTTCACGGGCATATTACGATCGGGGCTTTGGTTGCCTTTTTCACGATGTATACTTCAATGGGAAATTCCGTTTTTAATTTAACCGCAACGATTCCAGTCTTCACGGATGCTTCCGTCAGCATTGAGCGAATGAACAAGCTGCTGCAAGCGCCTAAGGAAACAACGGGTAAAGCACTTATGACGAGCCCCCTAAATCATTTGCCGGATATTCGCTTTTCAGACGTTTCCTTTCGCTATAACGAGGAGCAGGAAGCACTTAAAAAGATTAATTTACATATTAAAGCTGGAACAACGGCTGCATTCGTAGGCTCTAGCGGCTCTGGCAAGAGCACGCTCGTACAGCTGGTGCTGGGCTTCTATGACCCGAGTGCAGGTCAACTCGAAATCAATGGTATTCCCATGCAGGAACTAAGTCGAAGTTCTTACCGAGATCAGCTCGGCGTTGTATTTCAAGATAACTTTCTCTTTCGAGGTTCCATTATGGACAATATTCGCATCAGCAAACCAACGGCAACGAGGGAAGAAATCATAGAAGCTGCTAAACAAGCTGAAATTCATGTGTTCATCATGACGCTGCCAAATGGTTACGATACGCTGGTGCTGGATGATGGGTCTAATTTGTCTGGAGGGCAGCGGCAGCGGCTCGCCATTGCTCGCGCGATATTAAAAGATCCCCAACTATTATTGTTGGATGAAGCTACCTCTGCGCTAGACCCGATAGCTGAAGCATCTATTAACCGTACATTTAGGGATTTGTCACGCAATCGAACCGTAATAACCGTTACGCATCGTTTATCTTCTATAACAGGTGCAGATTGCATTTTTGTGTTTGATAAAGGTGAGCTGGTCGACATTGGGACTCACGAGGAAATGCTTGCACGCGGAGGCTATTATAAAGAATTATGGGAAAAACAGAATGGTATGCTGATTTCAAATAGCGGGCAGGAAGCTGATATTGATGAGGAAAGGCTCGCAAAGCTTCCATTCTTTCAAGGTATTGATAACGAAGTACTGAAAGAAATTAGAAGTCTGTTCAACACGGAGACATTTAGCGCAGGCCAACCTGTCATTCATGCCGGAGATCAGGGTGAGAAATTTTACTTAATTGCACGCGGCCGGGTTGAAGTATCACGCAAGGACGCAAATGCGATTGATGGAAAGCTTCGACTTGCCATATTAGAGGACGGAGACCATTTTGGTGAAATTGCTTTGCTTAACAATGTGCCGCGTACAGCCGATATCACAGCCATTACACCTTGCGTGTTCCTTACATTGCAGCGGAAAGGGCTTCATTACGTGTTATCTAAACATCCTGAAATCAATAACCGAGTCAGGCAAACGCTGAAGGAACGAAAATAGAAGGAGGCTGCTTATCGATGCTTGCGCAGTACCGCGTTTGTAAGAATGATGCTGATTTAGCACAGTATGCCCTATATTTCATCAGGCATCGCACCGATTTCAGCAGCAAGTTCTCGCTTCCGGATACCTTATATCATATTTTACAGTCTCTACAGCAATCCAAAGTAATGCTAATCCTAAGCCTGGAGGGCGACACGATTGGATGGGCGCATTATAGATATTTGTCTACGGAATATGAGCCTGTTCGAGAAGGGGAAATTGCTTTCGTAGATTCCGTCATTATAAACGACGCCTATCGAAGCGGCCAATTGTTCATTAACGGCTTTCATTTTCTAGCAAACCATATCGCCGCTGAGAATCCGAAGGTCAGGACATTTGAATTTCACGCGCTTGCAAGCCATGCCTATCTGAACAGACTTTATTCCAAATTTGCGACTATAGTAGGACAAAGAGATGGGTACCATGAAATAGAAAACGCCTATTCCACTGATTTCAACCAACTTCTTCACTACTTAAATAGAACAAAAAATGACAATTGACGCCACTTTATTCCATATGTTACTGTAAATATATTCTATTATTAAAGGAGGTATTTACATGTATCCACCAAGAATAAATGCAAACAATAAAACCGACCGCAAACCACTTCAATTTTCAAACCTGCTTAAGCTGAATGAACAAGCTAGAGTAACTACTGCGAAGTAATCGTTATAGGCAGCAAAAGAGCCATCCACCTTTGTAGGTAGAGAGCTCTTTTTTTGTTGCTTATTAGTTGGACAATCCGCCACTTGCTGCACCCGCTCCGCTGGAGCTGTACGAGTCGGAATATTCCGTGTTGGTTTTATCCCATACATCCTCATATGCTGGATTCCGCTTGAACTCGGCTAGCGCATAGGAGCAAGAAGGAATAACCCGTCTGCCCTTCTCCCTAGCCTCTTCTACTACAAAATCAAGCAGCTGCCGCCCCAAATGCTGGCCGCGATAGTCGCCATCCACATACGTGTGGTCAATGACCCAGGTGTTTACGTCGACCATCGTGTAAGTGATCTTACCGATCGTTCCTTTGGTTGTTGTCAGAACGTAGCTGTTGCCTTGCTTTTGTGCCAATATTTCCTCTTCTACTTCGCCATACAAGTCTCTATCTGTATCCATTGTTGCCTGCACCTCCTAGAAAGCTGTTAGTTATAGCTTCTTATGGTCAAGCTATCGGTCTACTACTTCTTACCCCGATAGAGGAACAATGAATCGTATGGGCAATCTATTTGCTATTTTCCGAAGAGGAATTAGGCGCTTCCTTCACCATGTATAACACTAGTTCATCGTCGACACGAACCATGCTGCCGGGCTTCACAATAACATTCTCGTACGAAATCCCTCTACCGTCAGGAATATAGCCTCTGCGAGCGTAAATGCGCTGTGCACTGCCATAGCTAGGGTAGAGCCCTACACCGATGCCGACAATTCCGTATTTTTCAAATGCGATCTGCTCAATGCCATCCATCAAAGCATTCCCAATCCCCTTGCGCCGCAAGGCTGGGATCACATCAAAATTGTTTATTTCAGGAATGTTGTTTTGCTGAAAATAGGGATAATACGATTGTGACAGCAGATGCAGCCATCCAGCGAACTGACCCTTGTAGAAAGCGACAAGGGTGACGCGCTGTCCCGTTTTATTTTCTTCCCAGCATCTTGCGATATAATCTAATCGCTTACTAATATCTTGATGTTCAATCGCATGAAAAATGACATTGACATCATCATTTTCCATCGCTCTTATTTGCATGTCTTCACGCATTCGATCATCCCCTTACTCTTCTGCTTTTTCCATATTTTCTTCTTCCCATAACAATCTCATTTCCGCTGAAACCGCAAGCAAATGCTGTAGACTGCCTTGCGCTTCTATTTTCCCATTTTTCATGACGATAATATGATCGGCACGTTGCAAAGCGGCTTTGCGGTGGGAAACAATCAAGCATGCCGCATGCGGCGTCTGTTCCACTCGTTCCCAAAGCAGCTTCTCTGTCGTCACATCCAGCGCACTCGATAAGTCGTCAAATACGAGCAGCTCCGGCTCACGAACGAACATGCGGGCAGCCGCTGTACGTTGTGCTTGACCGCCAGACAGCTTCACGCCGCGTTGCCCAATCATCGTTTCGAGTCCATGCTCAAGCTGTAAAATATCTTTGTCTAACACAGCGGTGCGAATGGCTTTCTGCGTGCGGCTTGGTATATCTGGCATACCAAGCAAAATATTCGTTTCAAGCGTTTCGCTAAACAAATTAGGAACCTGCGAGGTATAGGCGCTGCGCGGCGGAATAAAAAAAGAATCCGGATCTGCTACGCGCTCGTCATTCCACCAAATTTCCCCCGCCTGAGGAGGCAGCAGCCCAAGCACAGAGCGGAGCAGCGTTGTTTTGCCAGAACCTATCCGCCCCGTTACAACGGTGAAGCTGCCTCTTGTCAGCTCCATGCTTATATCTTCAATTCCTCTGCCGGAATCCTTATACCGATAGCTGAGTCCCCGTACTGAAAGCGTACGAAATGGAGCCTCCTCCTGCTCCTTTGAAGCGCGATGGTTTTCAGGAAATGCACCGCCCAGCTGCAATTGGGTATGCTCGGTAAGCTTTTCGGTTGATGCGCCTTGCAGCAGCTGCACCATTCGCTTAAACGAAATGCCTGTTTGCTGCAGCGTAGCTAAAAATCTGCCAAAAAACGCAGTGAAATCGGTCACGAACGTTAAATAATAGACGAATAATGCAAAGTCACCAACACTCAGCTCCGAGCGCTGCATGGCAGAAGCGCCCAGCAGCAAAATAAATCCTGTTCCTATATTCACGATATTAGAAAATACCGAATCAAGTATAGATGTAAATAATCGATCCTTAAGCGCGGCCTGCCTGCGCTGCTTATTCAATAAGCGAAGTCTGTCGATAAACCGTTTCTCCGCGCCAGCAAGTTGAATGGCCTGCACCGAGCTGAACATTTCACCGACCATACCCGTAACTTTGCCCGTAGCATCGCGGCTGGTGGCACGGTAGGCCTGCAGGCGCTTGGAAGCAAGCTGGGTGACTGATACAACGAGTATAAGCGGCAGAAATACATAACAAGTAATGCTGACGTTAACCCGCAGCAAAATGAAGATTGCCGCTGCCGCAAATAACAATTTGCCAATGAAATCAAGCGTCCAGCTGATGGCATCCTCTGCTTGATTGGCATCGTCGCGAAATTGTGTGACGGCTTCGCCTGGCGAGATCGGAATGGCCGCCGCTGCCGGCTGACGCAAGATCCAGCGCAGCATGTTCCACCGAAGCAAAGAGCCCATACTAAAGCGGTGGATCGTATCTGTCAAAGCACCCGCATAAATCGTAACGATTCTCGCAACAGCTACAGCCATTAACAAGATGGCTAGATTTGATGCGCTAAGCGACCAGCTGGCATGACCTGTGAGCGAATCAAAAAATTGCTGAATGATTAAGCCGGGCAGCAATGGGAATAGATGAATGGTCGCCCAAAGGATAGCATTGGCAGAATAGAGAACCGGGCGATAGCAAATAAGCCGCCACATGGCTTGCACCGTTGTCATTTCTTTGCTGTTCATACAAGCACCTCCACAGCGCCGGTTTGCAGTAATTGGTATAGCCTTGAGCTTGGATCAGCCGCTAATTGCGATCTATTGCCGGATTCCACAGGCGTTCCAGCATCTAAAATAAGGATGTCATCCGCTCGTTTAATTGTTGCAAGCCGGTGGGCAATAATAATGGCAGTGCGCCCTTCAAGCAGCTTATCGATCGCTCTCTCAATATGCGCTTCCGTAGCAGGATCGAGCCTTGAAGTCGCCTCATCAAGAATGACGAGACCCGGATTAGAGAGAAAAGCACGGGCAAATGCAAGCAGCTGCGCTTCTCCAGCCGACAAACCGCTTCCTCCTGAGGCCAGCTGAGTATCAAGCCCTTCGCCAAGCGAAGCTAACCAGGCGCCTAGCCCTAAATCTTCTAATACATCATGCAGCCGCTCATCCGAAATTGTTGGATCGTAAAGCGTGAGATTATCTCGCACGGTCGCTTGAAACAGCTGAATATTTTGAGATACCATCGCGATTCGGCCTCTCAGGTCAGCTAGCGTATAATCCCTAATATCTGTACCGCCCAGCTCAATAGACCCTGCTTTCACATCATAGAAGCGAACAAGCAGTCTAGCCAACGTACTTTTACCGCTCCCCGTTCGACCAAGCAAACCGAGCACTCGGCCGGGCTGAAGTTTAAAATCGACATCGTGGAGCACTCGCTCCCCGTCCCCGTCCTCACCTGTGTAAGCGAATGCGACATTCGAAAAGCTTACTGAAAGCGCGCCTTCAGGCATATCAACCGCTATCTCTTTCTCTTTTAACTTCGATTCCGTAGCGAATAGCCCGCTAACCCTTACAATACTAGCATCCGCCCGTTGTAAATCTTGAATTTGTGTACGGATTTGCTCAAGCGGATGATTGAGCAGCTCGGTATACGTAAAGACCAAATAAATCGTGCCTAGGCTCATCGAATCCGTTGTCCACAAATATGCGCAATATAATAATGCAAGTGATCGTCCAAGCGTAAATACAAAAATAGTGGATACCCACATCGAATATCCGCCTATGCTTGCTTTCAGCGTAATCGGAAATATTTTGCGGAGCAGTCCATGAAATCGCCTCATTACGAATTCACTTGCTCCATTTGCGCGTGTATCCTCTGTTCCAGCCAAATGCTCGCCAACAAACCCATAAAACTCCGCCTGCACTTCGCTTGATTTTACCCAAAAAGGCGAAAAAGCCGTTCGTATTCGTTGAAGCACGAATATCGTCAATACAACGAACACCGTCATGCCTGCCCCTAAGCGCCAATCCTCGCGGAACATCAATACGAGTACACCTGCTATGAGCAGCAGATTCGCAACCAACACAAATATGAAATTGGAGAAAAAATGCGACAGCTCATTCACATCGCCATCGATCCGCTGAATTAATTCACCGCTCGTTCTCTCCTTATGAAAGCTCTGATCGAGGTGCAAGCAATGCTTCGCCAAATCACCTCTTAGCTCATTCGTTGCTGTCCAGCCGACTTGTTCTCCAATATAGCCTGAGGAAACGCTAGCGAGCTGATGCAGTAGCGCAACTGTAATAAACAGCAAAGCGCTGCCGATAAGATCATTAATTTGAATGCCAGGCTGCAGCGCGCTATCAATAAAATGCCGTATGATTTGCGGATTCCAAAGCTGCAAACCAATGCTGGCAAGCAGCAGTATAGAGAGCAGAACGAGCTTGTGCCGCTCATGCTTTAAATAAGTGCTTAACAGTCTCCAATATTGTTTAATGGGGATATTCATTTTCTATTGCCTCCAAACACACCATCCATATATTTCATATTTATCTTAAAATGAGGAGAGGACTGGTGGCAAGGTAAAGAACAGTTATAGCCGCTTAGCACAGAAAGCGATTATTAAAGGTTATAACGGGTAAGGGGCTAATAAGGAAGCGAAAGGATTCCACCGTTTCTATCTGAGGATGTAGATTCAAGCGGCTACTAATAAGAAAAAGCCAACGCTATAAGTACGCGTCAGCTTTTTTTGTTTACTGCTATTTTTGCATATAATCACACAAATCCAGTCTTATCCCTTTAACAAACCAGCCTTGATTAATCCGTTGCGAATCCCCTGATCATCCACATGCGTTGTCACATAATCTGCGAATGGTAGCAGGTCTGGATGCGAGTTGCCCATTGCGATGCCTAGGCCTACTGTCTCCAGCATTTCAATATCATTCAAGCCATCGCCAAAAGCAACCGCATCGGCAGTCGTATAGCCGAGTTTCTCGAGCAATGCCTCAATTCCTTGAGCTTTGGAGCCGCCTGCGGGAAGAACATCAATCGCTTGAGGGTGCCAGCGAATAAGCTTCAGCTCGTCATGCAATCCATCATACAGATGCTCGTCGTGGCTCTCACAGTGTAGAAACACTTGGAAGATATCGTCCGTTTTCCAAAATTCCGGATTATAGCCTGGCAGATCTACCTTTAATGAATTTACCGAATCTATAATAAAGGGATGATCCTCTTTGTCCGCAAAAAAGTTATGCTCCCCTTCAAATACGAGTCCATGATTATGCTCAGCTGCAACCTTTACAAGTCGCTCCAAACGGCCTTTTTCGATCTCTCGTCTGTATAGCGGAGTTCCTTTGTACACAACGTATCCGCCGTTTAGACATACGAATGACTCGATGCCAAGCTGCTCAGCAAGCGGCTTTATAAAGTAAGGCGCTCTGCCTGTTGCAATAACCGGCTCCACTCCACTTTCCTTCAGTTCCGCAATAGCTTTGATCGTATCTGCCGGAATTTCCTTATGCTCATTAATCAGCGTGCCATCGATATCAAAAAAAACGATTTTATACCCCATTCTCTGTTCTCTCCTATCCGTAGTCGCAGACGTATGACGCCTGTCCTTTTTATACAGTATAAAGAATTAAGCCATGAAAAGAAATCTTTCGCCTTATTTTGCAAGCTCGACCCGCCATTAAAAGCCTTGCCTCACAGCGCGCAGCGTGCAGCATGGCACTTATCATCTAACGGACATAGAATCCGCTATTTCATGAAATATAGGCAAAAGTGGCGGGGTAACGGACATACGATACGCTAATCGGGCGGATTAGGTTGTTAAATGAGCTTTTTAACCCAAATAAGGGCCTATATGTCCGTAAGCATAGCAATAAGTGGGGAATTTCGCAGAATAACGCATCTCATGTCCGTTGACCTTATTTGTTGTTAAGAGTTTCGACAAGCGTTTACCGAATTCTACAAAAAAATAGCACCAGCGGCTGCTGATGCTACTAAATTTTTAATATCGTTACCAACCATAATCCAGTCCCTTGCCCGTCTCAACAAAGGTTTTCAAATTGCTTAGAATCATCCACCACTGACTATCCGTCGTTGGAATCGAAGGATGGTCTTCAGTAAATTGGTCATTAACCAAAGTCAGCTTCGTCGTAGCCCCAACCTCTTCTAGCGTAAAAGTGATCCTTGACTCCAGCTCTGCATGATTCGACCGATAAGAAGGACCTGGATGCTCCAAAAAGCTAAGTATTTTGCTTGGCTCATATGCTAAAATAGTACCATAAATATGAACGGTTTCATCGCCTTCCGTACCTGGCCCAACATATTTAAGCGATGAGCCTACTTCGAAAGTTGATTCAATAATACAGCCAAAAAATGTTTGACGCGTTCCCTCAGGCGATACGAATGCATCCCATACTTTCTCGGGCGCTGCACCAATATAAAACTCATATTTAAACTCCATGTGTTACACTCCTTTTTCTATTTAAAATGGTTGATGTTTTCTACTCGTAGTATAAAACTATCTGCTAGGATCGTATTGTAAAAACGCGACAAATTGATCAATAGGAGTGATATAGTAATGAACACTATCGACCAAAAACGCAGTTTGGGTATTTTACAGCGGAGTGAGAGCGAGAAAAAATTTCAGCTTTCCCGTTATGCTCCTTCCGAACCTCTCCTTCCATTCATTAAACATTACTGGATAATAAACTGGGATTTAGAAGGCCATGCTCCTTATTTTCAGGATGTCGTCCCGAATCCTTGCGTCAATCTCGTTATCGAAGACCACCAAAGCGGCATTTATGGCGTTGCCAGTCAAATGTATACAAAAAAAATTGAAGGCAAAGGACGAGTATTCGGCATAAAGTTTCAGCCTGGCGGTTTTTATCCTTTTCTAAACTCGCATTTAGCAGAGCTTACGGACCAAGCGTTGTCGATTCAGGCTGTTTTTGGGACGGATGCTATCGCGTACGAGCAGCAGCTAAGGTTGGCAGCAGATCCTACTGGCATGATCGCACTTACCGAGGCCTTACTTCTTCGTCATCTCCCGCAGCCGGATGAGTCGATTACACTCGTCAATCAAATCATTTCACGGATACATGAGGATCAAGAACTGACCAAGGTAGAGCAGCTATGCGAAACCTTCGATATTAACAAAAGGAAGCTACAGCGCCTCTTCAGTCAATATGTCGGAATAACGCCAAAGTGGGTGATTAAGCTGTACCGACTGCAAAATGCGGCGGAAGCGATCGATAAGAGCACTCATTATGATTCACTTAAACTCTCAGCAGAGCTTGGCTATTATGATCAATCACATTTTATTAAAGACTTTAAATCCATTATTGGGAAAACGCCAGATGAATATGCAAAGCGACAAGCTTTGTAGTTTGCCTGTTGCTTAGCCAATTTGACTGAGGCTTGAATGATCCTGTATATTTATAAAAATTAATAAAATAAGCACGGCTTACGATGGAAGCACCCGTAAGAGAAGGCGTATACCGCCTATCTTGCAGGTGCTTTTTTTGCGTTGTTTGCCCAAAACCAAAGGAGGTTTTATCGATCATGCCATCTGCTTCCAAATTAACTGTAGTTTTGTTTGTTCTCTTGCTTGCGTTTCTAAGTCCAACTACTATTGCTGCCGCACCGTTTGAATTCAGCGTTACTGCCAAAACAGCTTTTGACAAAATGAAAGGAACCGCGGATAAAGGTACCTCTGCCAAGTTAACGTCTCAATACACGGAATTGCAAGAAATTCAGAAGCTGACCCTTGATTGGGATGTGCGGATAGACAAGCTCCATTACCAAAACGAGGAGACCGTTCTCGCTACTCGCAAGCGGATTAAGGAAGTTGGTGCGGAGAAGCTGGTTCAGCTAGAGGCAGCTGTCGTGCAAACCAAAAAGAAATACGAAGCCCTATTCAACCTTTATGATTCCTTGAATCAACAGCTGAGCCTCGCCAAATCGTTCAAAGATAAATGGCTTACGAATGCGCTGAAGCCGCAGGTCGAAACGACTAAAGCTGCCGTTCAGCTCGCCAAGCTAGATATACGCAGCAAAGAAACGGCGCTTAGAACAGCCAAAGCGAGCACCGCCAAAACGATTAAAGATTTGCGCGAGCTGCTGAGCGGCATCGACCCGCTTAAGGTGAAAATCAAAGCATCCAAGAGCACCATCAGCAGTATAAAGAAACAGTTCACGACGGAGACATCTATTTTGAATCAAGTGTTGAAAAAAGGCGATTCAACAGCAACCTCAAGCTCTTTTACTCGCATGCTCGCTTACACAAAGCAAATTAACGAGCAGAAACAAAAAACATACAACTATGAGCAGCAGACGATGAGCATTATAGCTAAAGTCGACGCGCAAATAGCAGCTATCAAGTAAGTAAAGCACAGCAAAAAAGCGCGTCTCGGCATCCGAAACGCGCTTCCATCTATGATTCGTCATCTTTATACAGTAGGGAGCCATACCTCAACAATAGTGCCTACACCAAGCTCGCTGGACAACGATAATCGTCCCCCATGCGACGATACTATTTTATCTACAATCATCATGCCTAAGCCGTTCCCGTCCCGCCTTGTCGTATGGAACGGTTGTCCAATACGCCGCATCACTTCATCCGTCATACCTACACCGTTATCGATAAATTGAATGCGTTGATAATTATCCACCACATCGAGCTTAATGTTCACTTCTCCGCCGAAGGGCAGAGCTTCCATGCAATTTTTTAAAATATTTAAAAATACCTGTTTGACTTGATCACGGTCGCATAGAATTTTTGTCTCGCCTACTTTTGCGCTCCGTATTTGAATGCCGTTCATCTCAAATTGAAGCTCGAATACCGAAATGACCTCTTGTAAAATAACATCACAATCTTCTTCTTTATACTGAATCGCTTGCGGCCTTCCCAATATTAAATATTCGCCCACAATCGCATTCATCCGCTCCAGCTCTGACATCATCAAGTTGTAATGATGGGGATTCGTCGTTTTGCTGGACAATTGAAGCATGCCTTTTACTGTAGTCATAGGGTTTCGAATCTCATGCGCGATGCTGACGGCTAGCTGGCCTGCAAACACAAGCTTCTCACTATTGCGAAGCAGTTCTTCCGCGATCTTCATTTCCGTAATATCCCGCAAGCTGCCGACAACCCGCGTAAGCTGGCGCTCGCTGTCGTAGATAGGAACCACATCCAGCATGTAGTAGCGCAGCTTCTCTTCAACTAGAATAGATAGCTCGATTCCTACACAGGACTCACTGCGTTTCATAACGCGTTCAAAATACGTCCCAATGATGCCGACTTCAAATACACTTGTGCCTAAGCAGCCATTTTTTTCATGATCCGAATTGTTCAATATCGCAGCGCAGTATTTGTTTATTTCTACAATTGCACCCTGCGCATCGGCAATAATGACACCATAATAATCCGTTTCCAGAAGAACCTGATTTAAGATTTGAAGCTGTGTATTGTGTTTACGGAGCAGCAGCTCTCGCTCGATAGAATCAACGATTGTGCATAAAAGTGCAAGCAAATGAGGATGGGCAAACTGAATTTCCGTCATGATCGAAATCGAACCAAGCAGCTGACCGCTGTCCTCCATAAAAAAAGGAGCTGTATAACAAGCTAGCTGATGTAGTACTTTCTGATAATGATCTTCGCCTACGAGCTGAATAGGCAGCTGTTCACGCAAACATAGATCAACCGAGCTCGTACCGATCTCTTCACAGTATCGCACGCCTTCAACAATACCTAGCTGGCGCACCTGATTAATAATAGAAGCATTGCCTCTGAACTCAAGGATATACCCCTCATTGTCTGATATGGCAAGGAAAAAAGGATCATCTGCAACGGTCGATAAAAATTTTTCAACAAACACGCTGATAACTTCAATCGTTTCTTTATAATGGCCCTGCTGAGCTTTAAGCTCCGCATCCGTAAACCGCTGGGTAAATATAGGCAGTTCATCACGATTAAGTCCATACCGCTCGCATTTTCGATGTGATTCTATGATTAAATCGTTATTTATCATATGGTATACCAATTAACCTTTCCAGGACAGCTAGCTTCCATTTTGTTGGACATTATCCAATATTCTAGTTTAACCTGGCATATTCCTTCCCAAATTCATTAAAAATCACTTATTATCTACAATAATCTCCAAAATCAGCGTCGAGACCCCAAAAAGCGACATTCCTTCGTTCGAAATTTGCACCAAATCAATCCTAAAATAAAAAAAAGCGATGCTTAATAGGGACTGACCCCCATTTGTGAGACAGGGATCAAAACACCTTCAAGTTTAAACGGCCAGTCGCCTGTAATCAATCGGCGACTGGTTCTTTAGTTTCGTTTGAATACGAATTGCGTTATAGTAAGTGATGTAGTCTCGAACGGTCTGTTCA